>NZ_JBTVBB010000025.1:0-36127 GCF_058356305.1 Candidatus Culexmicrobium sp. | reverse complement strand
GTGTTGCAAAAAATCTTAATTAAAAAAGAATTGAAAGTTTTTTGTTCCAAGACTTTTTCGAGTTCTTCCCAAGTCAAAAGTTGCAAAAAATCTTAATTAAAAAAGAATTGAAAGTAATTGTCCTTCAGCAAAGTTTAGTGTAAGTTTGTGGTTATGTTGCAAAAAATCTTAATTAAAAAAGAATTGAAAGCATTTCTCTGATTTTTTCAGTCTCGGTTGGCTTTATTTCATCGTTGCAAAAAATCTTAATTAAAAAAGAATTGAAAGGAATTGTTACCATACTCTATCTTGTATACTGCAATTTTATGGTTGCAAAAAATCTTAATTAAAAAAGAATTGAAAGGGATCCTTACCGTTCAACTCAACCTCGCAAAGATTTCCGAAGGGTTGCAAAAAATCTTAATTAAAAAAGAATTGAAAGAGCACAATTATCACCCGATTCCACAGCTTCCTTTTCCACTCCAGTTGCAAAAAATCTTAATTAAAAAAGAATTGAAAGACTTAAGAAACTTCAAAGCTAAATTCGTTCCTGATTGGAAGTTGCAAAAAATCTTAATTAAAAAAGAATTGAAAGTTAAACAAACTTTTGTTTTTAATTGCAACAATGTATAATTGTGTTGCAAAAAATCTTAATTAAAAAAGAATTGAAAGTGTCAATTTCTCCTTCAACTCTGCTTGACTCTGCATACCAGGTTGCAAAAAATCTTAATTAAAAAAGAATTGAAAGGCTTGGAAGACTCGTGAGTTCCATGTTTGTCATTTGGTTTTGTTTTATTTTGGTTTGAATTGGTAATTTTAGTTGGAGATTTAGAGTTTATTTATGTTGCATTATGTTTATAAGTCAGTTTTTATAACTGACTTACTGTGGATTATAGTGCTTTGATTTGTTTGTGATTTGGTTTTCTTTGTTATTTGGTTGTGGTTGGAGGGGTTTGTTGTGATTGTTTGGATTGTTGGTGATGGTTTTAAGTTTAAGTGTGTGGGTGAGCGTTTTAGGATTGATTTTGATGATGATTGCTTTGAGGTTGCTGCTAGGCGTGTTGATTTAATTGTTGTTGATGGTGATGGTTTTTTGAGTAGTGGTGGTTTGGGTTTGGCTGGTTCTTTTAATATTCCGGTTGTTATTGTTGATTTTAATGATTATTGTTTGGGTTATGTTTTTAACTTTGATTTTGATTTTAATGTTGAGATTGTTGTTAATCAGTTTGATAGGTTTGATGAGTTTAGGGAGAGGTTTACTAGTGTTTTTGTTGGATGTTTTATTGATGGTTGTTGTGATGTTTTTAGATTTTTTGGTTTGAATGATATTGCTGATAGGATCTCAGGTTTAAATAGTGTTGATGATTGTCTTAATGTTATTGGTGATGTTTTAGGTGATTGGTTTAATATTTATCGTTATTTTAGATTGTTGGGTTGCGGTGTTTGTTTGGGCTTGTTGGTTAAGTATGGTTTTTACCCTTTTTTGGGTGTTGTTCATGATGATGACTTTGCATTGGCTTGGGATTTTGAATTGCTTGTTGATTCTTTTTCAAGTTTGTTTTGTTCTTTGAAGCTTATGTTTGATGATGTTTATGGCAGTTTGGATGATTCTGATTTTAGGAGGTTTATTGTTAGATTTCTAGTTGACCGGTTTAGTAGGATTTTTGATTGGCTTGATAAATGTGTTAGGAGTTTTAGGAGATGTGTTGTCTCTTTTGATGTTGATTTTAACCCTAAATTGGAGATTGATTTATATGGTTGAATTGCGTGGCTATTTAATAGATGGACTTGACACTTTTGATTTAAAGTTTAATGTTACTGACTTGGTTAATTATCATTTTTGTCCCGCTAAATTTTATTTGACTAGGTTTCTGGGTTTGAGTGATAGATTGGGTTTTGATTCTCTTATTGGTAGGGCTGTTCATATTGGATACTATTTTGTCTCTGAAAATTACTTTAATTTTAACAGTAAAGATGAATTATATAGGTTTGTCTTAAATTTTCTATTGGATAGGTTTGAGAATTGCTTATCTATGTTTGAAGTTGAATGTATTTCTAGATGTGTTGTTGATTTTAGATTTAAGTTTCCGCCTGTTAAGAATGAAATAGAATTTGAGGTTAATGTATATTCTGAAAAGTTTAATGTTTCTGGTTGTATTGATTTAATTGAAGATGGAGTTTTAATTGAAGTTAAATGTAGAGATAACGTGTATGACTGTGATTTAATTCAGCTTTGCTGGTATGCATTATTGTTTGAAGATGTTTTTGAAGTTGATGTTGATTATGGTTTTATTGATTTGATTGGAGCTATGGATAGAGTTAAAATTAATATTAATGATGAGTTGAGATTTAAGGCTATTAATACTCTAGTTGAAGCAGTAAAGTTTACTTTGGATTTTAATTATTCAAAATTAAGGTTTACTGGTAGGTGTAGTGTTTGTAGTTTGAAGAAGGAGTGTCATGCCATGATTAATTTATAGAAACCATAATTTTTCCTTTAAATTTGATTTTGGCTTTACATCTGCATTCCAGAAGTTGCATATTCTATGTGCATATAGGATTGTTATTGGAAGTTTTGTTGATGTGAATGCTGATGCATAGTGTAGTTCTGATAACCAATATATGTCTCTTGAAATTATATCTAAGTTATAGTTCCAGTATTTTGAATCTACTATTTCAATCATTATCGGCCTAACTGGAGCTTGGAGAAATACTCTTCTTTCTGGAAATCCAGTTGTACATATTATAGTTGAGATTTTGTTTAATTTAATGTATGTACCTTTTTCAGGATTTTCCATTAAATTTCTCGTAACTTTCAATATTCTTGGTGTAAATTTCTTTTTTATTTCAATTATATTCCAATTTGAATCTTCCACTATTAAATTCATGTTAGTTAACTCTTCTATTGCACTTCTAATTTTGATTAATTCTTTTTGATGTATTCTTCCATCTTTATGTATGGTCAGAGAAGTTATTGGTTTATTTAGATTGAATTCTCTGACTAGCTTGATTATCAGTTTATCTATATTTAATGCTATTTCAGGATGTTTAGTTAATTCGACTTCCCATTTAAATTTCATTGGCGGTTTACCTTGAATTATTGTTGCTATAATTATTCCTGGAGCAGTGTCATATCCAATAAATATTTGTGATGATAGAATTTCATCTAATATCCATGGTTTACCTCCAGCTTTACTATAGATGTTTAATGCTAAATTGTATAGGACATAGCTGTTATTTCTTAGATATCTACATGTTGAATAGTTTATCATTTGACTTACAATTCCCCTCATTGATAATTCTCTTTTAATTGGCATGTATGGATCTAAATTGTATGGTAGTTGCATTTCATCTGGAATAAATGCTAATATAATGTCTGATGAACTTGTAATTCTATTTATATTGTTTAAAAAGTTGTTTTCATCAACTATAATTTTATTTGTAATTTCTACTTCACAGTTGAATACCTCGCTTATTCCAGGATATCCTTTAACCCCATAAATTAAGTTTTCAAATAGTTTTTCTGAATCTAATTTGGCTTTACTTCCAATTAGTAATTCAATTTTAATTTTTCTTGGACCACTATATGGCTTTAAGTTTAATTTTAATCCTTCAATGGGAGTTAATGCTGTTCCATACCTGAATTTTAGTATTGGTCTTGGAAGTATACCTCCTGTTATCATGGTATTTCAACCTCCATAAGTTGATTTACAAAATCTATTTGCTGGAATTCTAGGTCTAGTGTTGATAGTAGGTTGATATATTTTCTCAAATATTGATTCCATTTTATGGGTGGTAGGTGAATTAAATTTTTAACTTCATTAAGTAAATTCATTTCTTTTAAATCTTTAATGGTGATTACTTTCTTTAATTTTGATGGTGAGTCGTAATAGTATAATCCTCTTCCAATTGACTCGATTACTGGTTCATTGTCATCAATATTGTTGACTTCAACTCCAATTTTTTCATAGTATTCTTTTAATGTTATTCCTCCAATTTCATTTAATGGTTGATTTACAGATTCAATTTTAATTCTCCTTATGATTCTTGATTTAAATCTGTATGTTGGTTTAACTCTTCTGCCGATTAACTTGTAGTCGCTTCTAATTTTATTTGGGTTGCAGTCATATTCTTCCCATAAATTGTTTTTGGAATTTATTTCATGTATTGGTGAAATTGCAATGGCGACATGATTGTTGTCTAGTATTAATGTTTGGAATTCTATTCCACATTTCACTTCGATCTTATTGTTTTTGATTAAATTTTGGTCTAATATGGCTTTTAATCCATAGACTTTATGTCCATGTAGCCTTAGTTTTTCCTTAATGCTTCTGTTGATAATTCTTTTTACATAATTTCTGTCAGTTTTATAGTTTAAATTTATTTCTTTTAAATGCTTAAATTTGAATTTTAATTCTTTATTTTCAAAGTTGACTTTTACTTGTTTAGGTAGTTTTTCTGTTCCAATTAATGGAATTGCAATACTGTTAACTGTATATCTATCGCATTTCAATTTATAGTTGTTATAAATTGTTTTTGATGCTATTGAGGTTAACTTATACATTTGACTTGTTTGGCCTTCTAGTTCATATATTGCTATTTTGAATGGTTTTACTGGTTTTTTGCTTGTTAAAATTGTTATTTGATGTCTTATGTTTGGTTTAAATCTTAAGGTTAGATTTTTATTTAATTCTAATATTTCTCTTTTAATATTTCCATAGTATTTTGCTGTTAATTTTTCTGCTCTGATGATATATTTGTTATTTTTTATTTTTATTGTTGTTGGAATATTGTATTTTTGGTATATTTTGATTATTTTTTGTATTATTTTTGGTTTTAATTCATTAAATCTTTTTGATAGTATTTTCTCCATTTTAATTAAATCTATTATTGTGGTTATTTTCCCGTTTATTAGTTTTATGCTTATCATTTGTCAGTCAGTCAAATTTAAAGACTAGTTTTACTAATATATTTATCGGTGGATGGATTGTTCTATGTTCTAGTTTATGATGTATCTGATGATAATATTAGAGATAAAATTAGAGAGTTAATTAAGAATTGGGGTGGAACTAGATTTCAATACTCAGCATTTATGATAGAGTTAAGTGAAGTTGAGTTAAGTGAGTTAATGAGAATTTCAGCTAGATTGATTAGTGATTGTCGTGGCCGTGTCATGGCAATTCCAATTTGTAAGAGAGATCTGGATAAGCTAATTATTTTAGGTGATTCTGATTTTAAATATAATATGGAGAGTGATTTAATTGTTTGATAATTTGATTAAAGCTTTGAATAAAGTTAATGATAAGTTTAGTCATTTTAGTGACTTTAATGTTAATGTAGATTATGTTAATGTTAGAAGTGTCGATTTGAGAAGCTATGTTACCTTGAGAGATGATTTTGATGAAGAGGAAGAGTTAACTTTAATTGATGAGAAATATGTTGTTAAAGAGTTTAAAAATAATGTTGATAAACCTGAAAATATATATGCAATTGATTCGTCTTCCTTGAAGGTTTTAGAAACTGATGATGGCTATGTAGTTGCATATAGGATATGCATTGTAAATTACAATTCATCTCTAAGTAACTATAAAATTGTTTCTCTCGGCCCGTATCTTTGCTATTTAAGTGAATGGAATAAAGTTGAAGTATATAATATGGCTAGAGAGCTTATGAATTTACCTCCAATTGACATTAGGAGTACTCCAAATCTAATTAAGTTAATTGATAGAATTAGAAATTCATTTGAGAGAACTATTCAAAAATTAATTTTAGAAAATGTTTCTAGCAGTCTAGTTTTATGGGATGGATCATTAACTATGGGAACGATTGATACGCCTAAATCATTTATGAGTGAATGTATTGATGTTGCAATTAGAAATGATAATATAATTGTAGGTATATCTAAGAAAAGTTGGCTTAGAACTAAAAGTGGATTTAGAATTGTAAGCTTATTATCAAAAATTAACATGCCATGCTACATTGATATTCACAGACACATTGACAGTAGACATCCAATAGGCGGAAGAGTTTATATTGCAAAATTTGATACTAATGGACCAAGCTTAAGAGTTGACATTGCAGCTAAACCTAGCATTAATACTGATGATGTAATATCTATGATTGCAATTAGAATACCAATGTTTAATGGATACCCGGAGCCATTACGCTTAGCACATATGTACTGTTACTTTACAAATATTGAATTATTAAATTTGGAAGCCTATGCTTTAAGTAAAATTTCATCTGACGATATTGAATTTATAGATTGGAGAAACATATTGTTATATCCATATTGATGAGGGAGAATCATGCAGCTATTTAGGAAAATTGGTGATGAGATATATTTCATTTATAATCCAAATGAAAACATTGAAGTTGGAGATAATTTAAAGATTATGGATAAAAATACTAAGAGGGGTATTCTAGTTCAAGTCATAGAGTTAAATTTAATTGATTTACCAGGAATTTTAACTGATATTTTAAGGAGAGAAGTTTCAAGTTCAATTGCAAGTCTAACTGAAATTAAAAGTAATGCTTTAGAGCCTGTAATAGATATTAGAAATATGAGGATTGCTAGAGCTAAAGTTAGAAAGGAAATATTGATTGAAAATGGAAATGAAATTTATTGTTCATGGAGTGGATGGACTCCAAGTAGAGCCTGTAACGTTGAAAAAGTTTCTCCCATGGAAGTTGTAAATAAAATGGAAATTGGATCTAAATATAAAATTGAAATTGGAAATCCAATTAATGATGATAATGTAATTGGAATAAGTGCAATAGATCTTCAAGGAATAAATATTATTGTCGGTAAGAAGGGTTCAGGTAAATCCCATTTATCAAAGATTCTTTTACTTGGAATAATTGATTATGGTGCTAAGGCAATAGTATTTGATATTAATGATGAATATTCAGGATTAAGATTCATGGAGAATAAATGTAAAAGTAAATACTATGATAAGATAATAACTTTAGAGCCAAATCCAACTGGGAATAGCGATTATATTCCATTAAAATTCACATTAAAATATATTGGATTAAATGTTTTCTATAGAGTTTTAACTGAAGTATTAGGGCTACCTGAAGCCTCAGCATATACATTTAGGAATATTTGGATTGAATTGGAAGAAAATGACAATTTAAATCTACATTCCATATATGATGAGGTAATTGAATTGTCACCTAAAATTGCAGGTGCAATTATCAGGAGAATTGAAACAATTGAATCAACTGGGATTATAACCTCGAATGAGGATAAGTGCACTAAAATAGAAGACCTATTAAATAAAATTGATGAAGGCGGTGCATTAATAATAAATTTAAAAGCTAAAGGATCACCAATACAAGAGATAGTTGTCCAAACAATTCTAAATAAAGTTGAAGAACTACTGGAAAATGAGAGAACTGAGCCATTATTCATATTTGCCGAAGAAGCACATTTATATCTTGAGAGAACAGTGTGGATAAACCTAGTAACTAGAATGAGACATTTAGGGGCATATCAATTTTACATGACAAATACCCCTCAGAGCATAGATGAAATAGTTATTAGACAAGCAGATAATATCTTTATTTTCAATTTAACAGATAGAAAAGATATTTGGCACATAATTCCAGCAGCAAAAATCGATGAAGAAACAATATCAACGATAGTTAAAAGTTTACCGTCAAAACAATGCTTAGTGATTGGAAATGTAACTAGAGAATACCCGTTTATAATTGCAACTAGAAAACTACCATATCTAACTGCAGGCAAAACGAAACTTTTATGGAAAGCCTAATATTTATCAATTAAATTGCACCAATCAATTTTAAAAGCTAAACTTTTAAAATACTTAATGTCATCATCAATTAGTCCTTTAAATTTGGATATTAATTCAATTAAATCGTCTCGACAATCAACGTTAAATGGAAAGTTAAGTGATAAATTTTTAGGGTAGGCTAATTTTTCAGCAGTATACTTTGCAATGTTAATTAGCTGGAAAGCCCTCTTAACTTTGGTTAGTGAGGCATTAAAGCTCCATTTAGAAATAATTTTAAGCAGATTTGATGCTTCGACAATTAGGTTTAAAGCATTAATTAAATATTTGACTGGAGTTATTTCACCAGAAAGCCTACTCCAAATATTAGATAAAATTTTACTCCAACCAATAAAAATTTTAAAGTCAAAATCCTCCAAGAAATCTATTAAGGGTATGCATAAGGGTGAAAATTTAAATCCCCATCTAGACTTAATGAAACCAAAATTTAGTGTTAAATCACTAGAATCATCAACTATAAGCCATGACCTACGCTTTAAATTAAAGAATCTTCCTAGACAAGCCTTTAAACCAGCCTTTGAAATTTCAATTAAATCGTCACTAACAATCCTTATGAAGCCGTCATCAACTAGGTCATTAACATACTCAGAAACAAGTCTTAATGGAGTTCTAGTTGAAAATGATAAATCAATTAAATGTAATCTCCTAAGAATTATTAGTGGCATTAGGACTCTAAATTTAAACAATTTAATCAACCTAGATGGATGATAATATGAAACCAAGAGAAGTAATATTGGAAATCTTAAAAAATTATCGTAAGATAAAGATATGTGAAATTAAGAGAATTCTTGAAATCAGTGATTATGAATTGAATAAGGTAATTGAGGATTTAATTGATGATGGATATGTAATTAAAATTAATGATAGATTAGAGTTAACATATGCAGGATTAATGGCTCAAGTAAACTTTAATCCACCAATGAAGAAGATATATGTTAAGTTAAGTGAAGATGAATGGAAAATATCTGAAGTAAAACCTCAAAATAAATATATTGAAATAATACCTACAAGTAGCATATTCATAAAACATAAACATAATGAAATAGAATTAATAAAGGATAAGCTGAACAGAATTTCTAAATTTGTAAATCAACCATTATCTAAAGGAATGCTAAGTTACGTGAAAATTCAAATTCAAAATATTGTTGATAAGCTAATTAAAATTTGCGAAGAAGTTGACTCGAAAAATAATATTAGTAAATTAACTAACATTAGCAAGAAGTTAATTTCAGCTAACAATAGAAGGAAGATTAAAGGTTTAATCACTGAAATTAAAAGGATAGTAGATCAAACTTCAAATCGAATCCAGCATTAAAGAAGCAGTAAAATTCTATATTTTGAGGAAAATAAATTCTATTTAATTGTCCTTGTATATGATGGGTATTTGAGGACTTTATTAGAATTATCCTAATTGACATTTAAAAGCGGATTTTGAATTTTTACGTGTTTTTCTACTGGATTTTTAGATTTAGTCAAATATATTGATGGTAATTACGTAGCTGTCCAATATTCTATCATTAGTTAATTGAATGTGTTATGCTGAAGTAATTTGCATCACATCTATTTTTATAGTGGATACAGTTGCTATTAGGTATTTTATTAGTTACTGGGTATTCTATGTTGAAGGTTTCATAGTTGTGCTCCACGCCAGATTTCTTCAACTAGTTTTAATACGTCTTTATATGTTAGTGGTCTTGGACTGTTAGGTCTAGGCCAGTTTTTTAGAGCTGTTTTTGCGATGTAGGGTAGTTGATCTCGGGTTATGCCTATAACTTTTAGGTTTAATGGTATTTTTAGGTCTGATAATAGTTTGAATATTTTCTCAATTACTTTATAGCATGTTTTCTCCACGTCTACGCCATTAGTTTCTATTTTTATTACTTTGGCTATTTGGGCGATTTTATGCTTTGAGAAGGGAGTGTAAAACTTAAGGATATATGGTAAAACTATACCGCATGAAATTCCATGGTGAATTTTCTTTAATGGTGCGAAGGCCTGGGCGATGCTGTGTCCAACAAGTACACCTGCACTGCATAGTGGTATCCCTGCAGCAGTGGCTGCCATGGACATGTAGTATCTGGCCTCTAGGTTTTTCCCATTCCAGTAGGCTTCTCTTAAATATTTGAAGATTAGGGAGATGGCTGTTAAGGCTATGTTGTCTAGAATTGGGTTACTCCAAGTTGATAGGTATGCTTCGATTGCATGGCTTAATGCATCTATACCTGTTCCAGCAGTTAATTTAGGTGGCATGCTTACTGTGAGGGTGGGGTCTACAATTGCAATGTCTGGGATTATATGGTAGCTTGTCATTGTCCTCTTCTCTTTACCATGAGTTAAAACTGCATATTTGGTGACTTCGCTCCCTGTTCCTGCAGTTGTAGGTATTCCAATAATATTAGCACCTTTCTTTTTAACAAGATTTAATCCTAGGTAATCAATTATGCTCCCTGGATTTTTAGTTGCAATTGAAGCTGCCTTTGCTGCGTCTAGGCAACTTCCACCTCCAAAGCCAATGACGGTATCTATTTTCTGGTGCCTTATCATGTTCATTAATTCATTTATAGTTTTAACACTGGGTTCAGGTTCAACTTTGCTGTAAATTTCAAATTCAACGTTGAATTTATTTAAGTGTTCTATTAATTTTCCAAGTAACCCTATTTTAACGAGGTTTTCATCAGTTACAATTAGTATTCTTTTACTATTCAGGGTAGTTAGGGATTCATATGTTCTCTCAATAGATTTAAGTCCAAAAATTATGTGCTTGGAAGACTTTATTTGAGTTATGATATCTAGTTGCTTCATAGTTAAAAATAGTTTTCAAACAAATATAACCATTAATGATTCTACTCAACTTTTGAAGCTATATAATAAAATGCATATAAATCTAAAATTATAGCTACAAAAAGTAATATTGACTGAAATATGGCAAGGATAGCTAGCAAATTATGCAGAATATGTAAAATTATCGCTATGAAGAGATATTTAGAGACATTTTGGGGACCATATTTATTGAACATCATTAAAGCTAAACCCCAACCTGCAATAGCTGTTGATGCTGAATGACCAGCAGTACTAGAAATTGATCTCAAAAGTCCTATTAACATTGGTTCTTCACTTCTAAAAGCATAGAGGATGGTTTCAAGAGTGGCGAAGCCTAAACCAATAGAGGCACCATAAACAATTCCATCATCAACTTCATTAAATAATCTTCCCAACTTTGCAATACTCTGCAAACCCATAAATTTAGAAATTTCCTCAATAACTGGGCCAATAAAGATGACTAATAGAACCTCTGAAATTAAAGTGGCAATAAAAGATTCAACTATCAATGCTAAAAAAGTACATAGAATAAAGCCATATGAAAACGCCATTAAAAGACCAATTAGTGGCTCCCTCTCAATACGCTCCTTTTTCCAAACGAAAATTAAATAAGCCATACTTGGAGCGAAAACAGATATGATCAATATTGGTGAAAAATAAGAAACAAGAACTGAAATAATTAAGGTTAAAATCATAGCCGCTATAATAGTGAATTTTAAACGTCTATCCTCATTAAAATACTTGGACATTCATGACACCCATACAGTTAAAGTATTAGACTAACACACACTAAACTATATTGCATGAAATAGAATAATACCATTACTATAAACTAAGATGAAATAGATAGTAGTGTTAAGGTGTAAAAGGTACATTATACAGCTTCTTCCACAAATACCAGCTTAACTTAGGCTTATCATCATAGGTTCTTAATCCCATAAAATCGTTTGAAAGAGAAAGGTCGTGAAGATAAATCCACTGTATAAACTCTATATTTAAAGGCTTAGTTAGATTTAAAAATCTTAAAATAAAGTTTAATTGATCCTTCTCTCCAGATTTAGATGGCCAACCAATCTCTGTAAAAGCTATTCGCTTATCAGTATAATTCATAATTTGAACATAATAGTCCACTGGGATATCCATAGGAGAATTATAGACCTTAAATGGATACGTTGTAAATGCAACTAAATCAAGCTTATCTCCAAACTTACTGATTAAGTTCCAATGTGGATTCTCATCGAAGCCTGGAAAACCATTCATCATCAACTCAAGATTAAAAGAAACAAAAACAAGCGTACTTGGTGAAATATTCTTTATAGCATCATAAATTTCAAAGTATAATGTTAGAAAATTTGGAAAATCATCTCTCTCAAAGAGATAATAAATATTTACTTCAATTCCAACTACAAAATATTTAGGAGAAAAATTCTTCACGATTTTCAATGCCTCTGAAAGATATAGTTTACGGAAATTGGGATCACTTAAATTTTCAGCTAGAAATTCATTAGGCGTTATGAGTGACAATCCATCTCGAATTGGATTTCCACTTTCTGGAAACTTGAAGAAACTCATCTCAACAACCAATTCTAAACCATTTTCCTTAATACATGGATAAACTGCTTCAAGTTGCTTGGAAAGAAATATTCCTGAAGGACCAATCCATCCACTAGCATAATTAACTAATTCTCCAATTTCACTTGCCTCCTTAAAACCTTGCTGAAGATCCTCTTCAAAATTCACTTTACCCTTAATACTGGGATTAACAGTAACGCCCATATAGAAGCGTCTTACTTTAATTGGAAGAACTAAATTTTCAATTTCCCTTGGAAATTTCTCCACTGGCTCTTTCATCTGATTATATGTTGCTATTAGAAATATGGATAATGCTCCGATAAGAAATATTAGTAAAAACACCTTAATTTTCAATAAACTCACCAATTTAATCTAAATACCTTATGATGGATATACGTTTAATTTTTTCTTCAATACGTTCTGAATATAAACATCGCATATCTATATCTCTAATCCTTAAAAGCCTAACTAGAAAATAAATATCACCAATAGATCCAACCAAATTTAAACTTGAGAAAATAATTGAGTAAAAACTACTATTGAAAATGAAAGTTGATGAAAGAATTAATGGAGAAATATGGATAATAATCAACTTTAAATCATTATTAATTAAACATTCATCCCTTAAAATGAAAATAGGTCCCAGTAAAGAAAAGCCGAAACCCTTAATTTTAATCCCTAAGAGATAGGCTGATAATAAATGAAAAATTTCATGACTAACAACCATTATCAAAAGAGTTGATGATAATGTATATACATTAACAGTCATGACTCTCATACAGAATATCAATTATACATAAATAAAAATAATTGATATAAATCCTTAAATAGTGACGATGGTCTTTACAAAAAGTAATATACTTTAAAATTAGCTAATTCAATGGATTGTGGATTCCAATCCATCGATCCCTTGAATATCTATTACTTCTTTAGCTACTGTGGGATTTAGGTAATGCTTCCTAATATCATTATACTCCATTTCTTCCAAATAATTAATTTATTGAATAATTCTAATTGAGAAAAAATCAGCAATATTTACAATCCATTTGAGAACAGCTCTTGATGACAACATAAATTTAGACACACTAACACATAGGTAAGAGGATTGTGAAAAATGTCATTTTAAACTTTACTCTCGAAAAAATTAAATATTCTGTGCAACTGCACATAATTGATCTTGAATGATTAGGGAAAATGGAGTTGAAAAATACTATTGCAAGTTACAAAATATAGGACATATATGTAGTAAACATGTCTAGCTTTACTACTTAGAGGTGAAAGTCATGAGAACTCGACGTCAAACTTCATATGAAGAATTATTAAATATGATTAAGACAAACATGAGCAAGATTAAATATAAAATTATGATTATAAGTGGGAAGGGAGGAGTTGGGAAAAGTTCAGTTACTGTTTTGCTAGCTTTATCAACGGCAATGAAAAATAGAAAGGTAGGTGTACTTGATGCAGATATACATGGACCTTCAATTCCTAAAATATTAGGTTTGAATAAGAGTCAAATGCTGGTAAGTCCCTTAGGTATCCTTCCAGTAAATGGACCGTATGAAGTTAAAGTTGTATCAACACAATTTATCTTACCCAGTGATGATGCTCCTGTAATTTGGAGGGGGCCATTAAAGGGAAGATTAATTGCGGAATTCTTAGCAAATGTTCAGTGGGGTATACTTGATTATTTATATATAGATTTACCTCCAGGAACTGGAGATGAACCATTAAGTGTCGCCCAATACATTGGAGATGTAAATGGTGCAATAATAGTTACTATACCATCAGATCTATCAAGAATTGTTGTTAAAAAGGCAGTAAACTTCTGTAGGAAACTGAATATTGAAGTCATAGGCATCATAGAGAACATGAGTGGTTTTACATGTCCAAAGTGTGGTACAGTTTATCATTTGTTTGGAAGTGGAGCTGGGAAGAGAATTGCAATTGAAATGAATGTACCATTCTTGGGGGAGATACCATTAGATCCAAGACTAAACGAGTGCAATGATAGAGGGGAAGCTTATATACTAAAATATAGAGACTCTCAAACAACAAAAGCTGTAATGGAAATTACCGACAATATCATAAAAAGCATTGAGAAAAATCGATAATATTATTATCTTCTCATAAATTTTTCAAAATAAGTTTATGTCATAAACACCTCAAAATATTTGTGAAAGAAAATTTCTTTTCACCAACTCCACAAAGAAAACTCCAAAGATTTATTTCAGCAATATATGTAGCTTTACATAAGGATAGTTTATCTTTACAATTTTATTAGTTATCTCAATATTCACCTAAAGTTTAGCCATAAATATATGTAAAATCAGCACAATAAATTTTAAATAGTTATTCTTTTAATAACTTCAAACTCGTCATGTAATATCTTCTGATAATCTAAGCCCTTTTTGACTAATTCCATTTTATATTCCAGTTCTCTTGTAACCTTTTCGGAAACAAGGTCTCCATATCTTCTAGTTAGAAAGTCATAGACTCTTCTACCAAGCTTTGTTGGTATAAGTAATCCCTTTCTCTCCACAACATATTTTCGATCTAGAAGTTTCTGTATTATAATGGCATAAGTTGACGGTCTACCAATACCTTTTTCACGCATCTCCCTTATAATTTCACCTTGAGTATATGGATAAACTTTAGGTGCTTTAATCTGACTAACTTTCTTTAGAATAACTCTACCTTGTAATTTAGGCCAAACTTTAACTGGATAGACTAGATTAAAGCCATCTTCAAGTATTTCAACAATTTGTTCAAGTTCTCTTACTATGTCAATAATCTTTAATGTTGCCTTTTGAATTTTAACTTTAACTGGTTTCATTTGACTTGCAATAAATCGCTTAAATATTAAGTCATAAAGTTTAATATGGTCACTAGTTAAATTTGCACCTCTAGTTATAATGCCTTCTCTAATTAATCTTGAAAGTTCGAAGGAATCTATTGGTCTTACTGGTCTTATGCATTCATGTGCACCCACTTCCTCTGGCGCCCATTTTCTAGGTTTAAAGACATCCCTATGAAATCTATCTTGAATATATTCAAAAGCTACTTTTATTCCATCATTACTTACACGTATACTATCGGTTCTATGATAGGTTATCAATCCACTCTCGAATAGATTTTGGGCTAAGTTCATTGTTTTAGTTGCAGAAAACCCTAGAATTTTAGAAGCCTCCAAGAGCATAGTGTCAGTAGTGAATGGTGGAGGAGGATTAATCTCCCTCTCACCAACTATTGAATCAATTACATCAATATAACCCTGTCCTCTAAGTTTTCTAATGAAAATCTCTGGATGCTCAATACCCTCTAAATTAATAATTTGACCATTCTCTAAAGTTAACCTTATAATTATAGTCCAGCTCTTCCTATACTCATCATACCTCCTAATAATCCAGCCTAAAACTGGAGTTTGAACTCTACCTGCAGATAAAGCTTTATTATTAAAGGCTTTCCATAAAATTTTACTAAGCTGAAAACCCAGCCATCTATCCTCAATTCTCCTAACAATTTGTGCATTAACCAAGTTTTCATTAATATCCCTTAGATTTTCAAGGGCCTTCCTTATAGCTCTTCTAGTCACTTCATTAAATTCAAGCCGCTTCACCATCTTACTCGAAGTCTTAACTACATGAAGCAGATCCCATGCAATCTTCTCACCTTCCTCATCTGGATCGGAACCTAGAAAAACAATGTCAACTTCAGATGCAAGCTCCCTAATACTTTTAATGCGCTCCATGGCATCATCAACATCTCCACTATTACACTTTGGACATACATTACTAGAGATAAATTGATAACCACAAACCCTACATTTTTTAATTGAACCATATATTGGTATGAATTTGGAATCTTGAATTAAGACGCCATAAAAACCTTTATCCTCTACTAAATCTAGAATATGGCCCTTACTTGCAACAATGTTTAGGGTTAAGTTGCCAGTTGTAACTTCATAAACAGTTATTTTACCTAAATCTCTTCTCGAAGGTCTCCCGAAAAAGTTGGCTATTGTCTCAGCTTTATGTGGAGATTCCACTATGAGTAAAGCAGATTTAACTGGATCTCTGAACTCAGCTGAAATTCTACCCTCCATAATCATTCTCACTAATTCACGATCTCTGTCAACCTCTCTTAGCACTAACTTGATTAACTTGATGTTAAACTGGATAAATTCGGCTTCTTCATAATACCAGCTAAGTTGACGTTTAAGTCCCATGAAAAGTTTTTCATCATCAACAAGAACTATTGAAACACCCTTAGTTATACCTCCTGCAAAGAGTCTTGATGTTCTACCTGAAGCTTGAATATAAGTCCTAACATCTGGCAATAATATGTAGCGTATACCATCTATTTCTTTAATGGAGAAATAGGGGCTTTTCTCAAGATTATTTAAAAACTCTTTCTTGCTAAATACATTTCTTAGAAATGCTATGGCCCATTTACACAAGTTGATTTGGATGGAAAATTCCTTAACTTCTCTTCCTTCCCGTAAATATTCAGTTAGCTTTTCGAGTCTAGCTCTATCCAAGCTTAAAATGTTTGCTCTAAATTTAGTTAAAAGTTCACCTGCAATCTTCTTATCATCATCGCCCATATAATCATAGAGATCTTGAAGTAGAATATAGAGTCTAAATGGACTTGTTTCCTCAAACTTCAAACTAAACTTAAACTTTGGAATAGAAGTGAATACTGCATATCTTATTCTTTGAGGCAAGTCTAAGCCTCTTACTAGAATACCATAATAACTAGCCATACCTACTAGAATATCAATATTGCCGTCAGCAAATTCATAGAGAACTTCAGGCTTAGATTTTCCGGAAATATATGCTTCAGCCTTAATTCCATTTAATTTTAAATATTCTGCCAGCTCTTCAGCAAATTCACTTCCATCATCAATACCAACAAATATTAATCCACCTGTACCAAGTAATCTAACTAAATCTAATATCTGAACTTTAACGTCTCTACGTTTTAAATAGAAATCAACAATATTTCTATAAGAAATCGTTGATGAACCAACTGTAAAGTTTAAAATTTCTCTGAAAAGCTTAACTCTCTCACCTCTAGCTCTACCAGTAGCCGTAGAAACTATTAATACTCCCTTGATAAATCTCCTAGACCTCTCTAAGAAATCTTCAAGTCTAGCAATTTTTTCAAAAATTTTCTGTCGAGACATGTTTGACTTCAAGTTTAATAGCTGTTTCTTCAACTTAATTGTCTTTAAAGCAAGTGAAATAGTCTTGGAGGAAACTCCAATTAGAAATAGTATTTTATCAATATTCTTAGAGGACTTTAAAATTGCATCTACATCATCTACAAATATTAAATCAAACTTTAAGTTCCTCATCTTATCAAAATGAAATGAGAGAAAACGAGACGTAGTAATCAAAATATCGAAATCACCATTTTCCAATCTATTAAAGAATGCTTCACGTTCACTCTTTTTCATTCTAGATCTAAAATGGAGTATTCTTAAATCTAAACCAGCCTTATCAGCGAAAAGCTTAGCCCTCTCATAAACTTGAAATACAAGAGTCTGGGTTGGAAGAATAAAATAGCACTTTTTACCCTTAGAGGCTAGATAAAGTGAAACCGTTACACCAAAAACAGTTTTCCCAACTCCAGTAGGAGCATTAATACAGAAACTTAAACCCTTAAAAACACGTTTAGCCCATTCACGCTGAACACTCCAAAGCCTCTTACCAGTAAACTTTTTAAATAAATCTTCATATTCCTTCAAACTTTCAGCCAGATCAACATAGTATTTAAATCTCCACAACCTATTCTTCTCTCTAAGTAATTCTCCAAGCTTAATCTGATAATCTTCAAAGGATAATGAATTATAAAGCTCCATTAACTTAGAGGCTGGAATATCTATACATCTACTACAAGGAGCACCAATACTGATTCGAGTATCAGAAATAGATTTACCACAATTTGGGCATAAACCCTCAAATATAGCTTTCATAAATTAAGTTTAGCTCTATCAACCTAATAAAATTTATAGAGAAGTAGACTTGCCGTACTGAGTGAATGCATCTGGATATCATAGCAATGTGAATCTTATACACTATCATAACTTGATATTTCTTTGAAAGCTCTTTTAGACACCATAGACTCTATCATAGACACGATCTTGAAATAAAGATATCAGCATAATTATATGTTTTGTAACAATTTTGGTAATCCCATAAGTCTTATAACTATCAAGAACAAGAACATCCTTTAATTTACTCGATAATATCTTCAAGTCTGAAAAATTCCATAAGCCATAGTTTTAGGGATCATTTCTATTCAAATTTATCTCTACACTCAATTACCAAAATAATTGCATAATACATTCCCGGTAGCTCTAAATGCCTTACTAGTGCCTTTTAGGCTTGATGTAAAATATCCTCCTAGAACACCTGTTCGTGGAACAATGCTATAATGGATTCAGCTAATCCATGAGTAAAAAAGCTACAGCTTGACCTATTGATGAGAATGATAATTGGAGCTGCAATTGTATACTTAGTCGAAAAGAAAAAAGATTATGCATTATTTTAAATAAAATGTGAAGTTATGTTGGAGCAGTATAGAAGTTGTATTTTCTCTTAGAGTAAATGTATACTGAAATTGCTATGAATGTTGCAAGTGTAGCTGAAGCTATCACTAAGTATCTTATACCAGTAATGTAGATTAATGGGATGTCATCTTCTATTCCAACGCTTGGATCATGAATTAGTTGTCCATCACCGAAGTTCTCATATGTGAAGTATAGAGTAAATATTCCAGGAGCAGTTTCATTGTAGGAGACTAGGACTGGAATTAGAGTTTCACTTCCATTCGGATGAATAATCTTTGCAGTTGTAACCCATCCAACTTTAACTTTTACGTCATCTACCTCAATTAAAACATGCTTTTCATGTGGACCTTGTTCTTTGAACTCTAGCCCTCTAAAAATACCGGTAACCAATTTCATTTCTAGTGCTAGTTTACTTTCATTGGAAAGCCAAGGCCATCTTGAAACTATGATGTCAATTTTTGCTTCATCTGCTGCGCCATCAATATCAAATACCAAAGTTTTGTTATTAACTACATCAGTCATGGTTATTGAATCCTTGAAGAGGGTTATGATTATTGTTATATCTTTAGATTCAGTTATCATTGTATACATAATTCTTACAGTATCATTACTGAAACTTACATTTGTATTCCAAACAATTCCTTTAAAAGACATTACTTGTAAAATCTCATTTTCTTGGACATATGAATCCAGATTTTCATCGACATATTCTATGAAGGATTCTAAGGTTGCATTGAAGCTTATGGTCTTTTCCTCAGATTTATAAATGTAGGTGATCATAGGCAGCTGTGACGATATTTTTACATAGGTGTCCTTTGAACTTACATATATATTTCCTTCCTCATCTGTATCTATTCTTAATGGTGCTTCTTCTTCAACTTCCTCTGCGTGTTCCGTGTGCTTTGCTTTCTCCTTCATTTCTTCTAATAGATCTAAAGCTACTTCAACTAGTTTAATGACTGTTTTAGCTAAAGCCTTAGCCTTATTGTAATTGCCTGAGTTGAGGGCCTCCTCGGCAATATTTAGAAGTTTTTGTGCAGTATCGAGTATTTCACTAACTCCATTAATCTTTATATTTGTTTCCTCTAATTGCTTAATTTTTGCTTCAGCTTCTTCTAGTTTACTTCTAGCACTTGTCAATACATCTTCTATATCTTTCACTTCTTCTTCATGTTCTTCTAAGAGCTCTTCGACATAATCCTTTGATTTTTCTGCTAATTCCTTTGCTTCATCTGCAAGTTTAACTGCTTTTTCATATTGATCATTCTTATAGGCTTGCCATGAACTGTTCAATTTTTCTCTTGCCATTTTAAGCAAGTTTGAAGGTAAAGTTATATTTAGCCCAAGTTGAGAAGCCTTACTGATTAATATTTCTGCTTCAGCTATCTTCCTTAAAGCCTCACTTATAGCATGTTCCGCTTCAACTCTCTCTCCATCTTCTTCATCTATTTCTTCAGCAAATTCCTTCGCATTTTCAGCTAGTTCTTCTGCTTGTTCAGCAAGTTGCTCAGCATCCTTGTATCTTCCTTCCTCAAATGCTTTTTTAGCCTTTCTAAGTGTTTCATTGGCTAATGAGAGTAGACTTTTAGCTGAAGTTACATTTAAGCCTGATTGCTCTGCAATTTCAATTGCAATTTGTGCTTCTCTGATGGATTCTTCGGCCTCTCTAATTGCTTCTAAAGCTTCATCTATTTCTTCAAATTCTTCAATCGACTTTTCTAAGGCTTCTTCAGCTTTCTCTGCTAAAAGTTTCGCTTCCAATGCTAACTCCATTGCACTTGAATATAAATCTTCATTGAACATTTCTATTGATTTATTAAGCTTAACTATAGCTTGATTAAGTAATTCTTCAGCACTAGTAACATTAAGTCCCTTAACCTTATATTCTTCAATCATTCTGGATAGATGCTCTATTTCTTTTTGAGCTTCCTCAATAGCTTCTCTGGCATTCTCAGCATCTTCTATGGATACCTCAACAAGATACTTTGCGTTTTCAGCTAAATATTTAGCTTGTTCAGCTAGTTCAATAGCTTGGTCATAGAGGCCTTGGGAAAATGCATCTATAGCCTCTTGAAGTTTAATTAGGGCCTCGCTGAGCCTTTCTTCAGCTTCTGTTATGTTTAATCCTTGAATTTTAGCTTCATTAATAGTTTCATTGGCTTCAGAAATTGCTTCTTGAGCCTCCTCAATAATGTCCTGTACTTTTTCTGAAGCACTCTCTCTTAATTTAATGGCTTCTTCAGCTAATTTCTTAGCTTTTTTAGCTAAGATGTAAGCTTCATTTGCAAGCTCCCCTGCCTTTGAAGGGTTAGATTTGTATGTTTTCTTTGCTTCATCTAGCTTTAGAACCGCATTTTCCAGGTAATTTTTAGCTAGTGTTGTGTTTATACCCAGACTTTCAGCTTCAATAATGGTCCGGTTAGCCTCCATGATCATCTCTTCAGCTTCAATAATAGTCTCCAAAACATCTTCATAATTCTCCATTATCGACTCTAATTTTTCTTCTGCTTCTCTTACTAGTATTTTAGCTTCTTCAGCTAGTTTCTTTGCAGCTTCAAAGTTTCCATCTTCAAATTCTGACTTAGCATCCTCCAGCTTACCAATTGCACTTTCTAAAAGAGCTTTAGCTTCAGAGACATTTAACCCTTTATTTTCTGCATTTAAGATTTCCTCTTTACATGAAGCTATTGCACTCTCAGCTTCTTGAATAGCATTTAAAGCTTCGTCTTTATTTTCAACACTACTTTCCCCTTCACTTTCCTCTGATTCTTCAGATTCGTCATTGATGGTAATTGGCGACGTGATACTTGGACTTCCAAGTACTATTACCATTTGGAATGTAAATATTAACGCTAGTAAAATTAATGCCAGTATAGAAGCTCTTTTATGTCCATTAAACATCTTCGCTAAACTCATATTACCACCTAAAATTTGGATAGTAAAAAGTGGAATATTTATTTCATCTTCAAAAAATTTTGACTCAAGAAATTTGAGCTATAATCCAGTGATAAAAAGCAAAATATAGATTATATTAGAGTATATTATCATTAACACAACTAAAACTGCCTTCCAAAAACTCAAATTTTTAGATAAAGCTATAGCTGAAGACAGAAATAAAATACACCAACCTTGCAGAAATATGAAGAGGAGTGCATCCAACCAAAAAGGCATAATAATTGAAAAAACTTTGGAAGAAAATTGAAATGAAGCATATAAAATTAGGGGGATATGTGAAAATGAAACACCAACAAATAAACTTAAATTTCCAGAACGTTTCCGGAAAATTAAAGCTGAAAAAACACTAGATAAAACATAGATTATTAAAAAATTGACAATAAAGTTAATGGAAATTGGTAAAAATCCCTTAAAGAAGGTTAAGCTAGGAAAAAGAAAACTTCCAAAGGGATGTTTAAGTAAGAATAGTAAAACTGGATTAAGTTTAACCACAGATATAATCCATGAACCAAACAAAATTATCAATAGACTTTCAACTAAATGTCTATGAGGCATATAAAATAAATATCGCATTAAGGATTCACCAGATAAAAGAAAAAGAAATCTACCTACAAATCCTCTTCCAAAAGGGAGAAAATAAACATCTGCAACATCACTTGACGTTAAAAGAGTATATGCATATTCCCCTAAGTCAGTTAGAAAATACCTTTTATCCTTATCTTGACTCACAAGACCCTTCAAAATACCTAAATGATAATAAAGCTTTCCAGGCTCAATATTCAACTCACTCTTCAATTCACTATAACTCATACTTCCTCGACTATGAAGCAAAACTATAATCTTCTCCCTAATAGGATGCCTCAACACTCTGTATAGCTCATCATTCTGCATAACAATGTTATCCTCCCTACAACTTAAACAAACTCATCACTTAAATCTATTATGACTACAAATAAGTATGAAATTTAACATATTAAATTTAACCTAACACCTCTAAAATCATATAAAACCGTTAAAATACTTAGTAAAATGGTGAAATTAAATGAAATTAGAAGGAGTTTATGTTCCCCACATAACACCCTTCAAAAAAGATGAATCAATAGATTATGAGGCACTCAAAACATGCATTGACTATTGGATTAATAGTGGTTTAAGCGGATTAGTTACCCTTGGAAGCAACGGTGAATTCCCCTATATTTTACGAGAAGAAAGAAGAAAGCTAATAAAAACAGTAATAGACCATGTCAACGGAAGAACACAGGTAATAGTTGGAACAGGAGCACCAAGCACTATAGAAACCATTCAATTATCAAGGGAGGCAATGGACCTAGGTGCAGATGCACTAATAATAGTACCACCATACTACTTCAAAGTTTCAAGTCAAGATCTAATAGAACATTACAGTGAAATTCTGAATAAAATAGACATACCCATAATTCTCTATGATGTACCTAAATTTACAGGATATAGTGTGAAAGTAGATGTATTTGAAAAATTAGCAAATGAATACAGTCAAATAATAGGTATTAAAGATAGCACTAATGATCTTCTACACATATCAGAATTAATAAGGAGAATAGGAGATAAAGTGGCAATACTTGGAGGAACATCGAGAGTAATATTACCCACACTAATACTAGGAGGAAAAGGAACAGTAGTAGCAGTAGCAAACTTCATGCCAAAACAAATAGTAAAACTCTATAAAGCCTTTAAGAATGGAAATTTTGAGGAAGCAAGACAAATACAGCTAAAAGTTAACGAAGTAACTGAATTTATGAGGTCATATAATCAAATAGCAATAGTAAAGGCCATCACAAACATAATTGGACTACCAGCAGGAATACCTAGAAAACCAATCCAATCAATAAAAGGAGAAGAGCTAGAAAAAGTAAAGGAATTTGTTAAAGAAATAGGGTTAATCAGTTAGATTAACTCCAAGTTCCTCTAAAATCCTCGTTGCAACTTCAACAGCCATCCTCCTAAGTGCATCAAAACTACTAGCACCAAGATGAGGAGTTAAAATTACATTTTCAAATTCAAGTAAAGGACTCTTTGAAGGAAGGGGTTCAATCTCAAAAACATCAAGAGCTGCACCAGCAATCTTCCCTCTCCTAAAATACTCTATTAATGCTTTCTCATCAATAACTGCACCTCTAGCCATATTAACAATAAAGACGCCGTCCTTCATCAACTTAAGTTCCCTGTCAGAAATCATATGATAGGTCTCATTAGTCAATGGAACGTGAATACAGAGAATATCAGACTCTCTCAATAAATCATCAAAAGATTTAAACTCAATATTTAACTTCTTCTCCAAATCAAGCTTCCTAAATTTATCATAATAAATTAACTTAACATTGAAAGGTTTCAACCGCCTAGCCACTGCACTTCCAATCCTACCCAACCCAAGAATACCAACAGTCCTACCAGCCAAATCAAAGCCAACCAAATCACTAAACTTCCTATCCCACTCACCCCTCCTAACAGCCCTATCAGCCTGAGGAATACGCCTAAGAAGAGAAAGAAGCATACCAATAGTAAATTCAGCAACCGTATCAGTCAAAGCAGTAGGAGTATTTATTACTTTAATACCCAATTCACGGGCAGCATCCAAATCAACATGATCAATGCCAACACCATGAACCCCAATAACCCTCAACCGCTTAGCAACCAACAAAACATCACGAGTAATCCTAATAAAACCCCGAGAAACAACTGCATCAACATCAACAATAGCCTCCCTTAAATCCTCAACATTACTTCCAGGAGGAAGCTCTACAACTTCACCAAACTGCCTGAGAATTTTAACACCAACCTCATGAATAGGCTCAACAATCAAAAACCTAAACCTCATAACAAATCCCTCTAATAAGTATTCAACAATTAAACTTTATAGTTAACGAATTAAATTTTAATATCCCTAAGATCACTAAAACTTAACAAGTCTTTTAATTAGACTTCTCAAAAGTTTTAATTAACATGTAAATAAATTCAACATATAAACTTAAACCAGCATTATAGATAAAATGACCAATGAAATACCTATTTTATCAATGTGACTTGCATTGACGACTCGTAATTATTAAAAATTATTACGGTTACAGTATTACAGAAAAGGATAAATATGTATTATTTATTTGAAATTCATTAATATATCCGTAAATCTTATTGGTTTTCCTTTCAATTTTTTCTTGATGATTAAGCTAAGACATGTCCTTTTTTAACTTGTTGTGGATTTCATTTTTAGCTTGGGGTTTAATTATAGTTAGGCTTGGTTATAGATTTAATTTAATTAGATTTTATTGGTCTGAAATTTTCATCCTTAATTTTACTCCAATATATTGTTTAGGGGCATTCCTCTGGGGATTCATACCGGCAATAATTGCAATATACCTATACGATAGAAAGCACATGGGATTAGATCTTGCGATAATAATCTTATACTTTTGGGGATTCCTTTTCTTAATTCCGCTATATGGTTCAATTAGAATGAGCTTTATCGAGGAACTAACAATCTTATTCATAACATGGATAGGAACACTAACATGGGCAATAATTTTAACAATATACAGAATCAAACTAGAAATAGAAGGAAAATAACATAAAGTTATGTTAGATTGGATTCGTGTTTAGGAATAGACAATTAAACTCTAACTTTCTTGTCTATGAATCGTTTATACCATCGATTGTATTGATCTCGAGTTGTAAAGTGGATTTGGATTGGTGCATCTATATTTTTTGCTACTTCAACTTTAACTTTATACTCTAAATCTTTCCTCTCTGAAATAACTAGGATGTCGATGTCACTGGCACCAGTAATTCTACCTTTAACTACAGAGCCAAAAACATAAACTTCCGCATGTGGATCGAAGTTAGTAATTATTTCTTTAACTTTCTTAGCAATGGCCATGTAATTGTTTAATAACTTTAGTTTTCTAAGATTATACTCGATTGACAATTGGCTTAAACACCTCCCTAACAAACCTAAACGTGTCAATGACTTCCCGTTCATCATATCTTCTGGGCAAGTATCTGGAAACAATATATGCATCTTCAAGCTTCGTTAAATATAGTAAGTTTTTCTCATCTTCCAATAAAATCTTAATATTGGGATCATAGAGAGATAAGTGTTTAATAAGCTCCCTCATCGAATGTGTTCTAGGATAACTACCACTTTTAACTAAAAGCTTATATTTTAAGAAGAGCTGACAATACTGCTCTAAGCAGAAGATTGCAAGATCCCACTCCTTAACACTAATCAAATATTCAGCTGTGCGAAGAAATGATTCAGCTCGCTCTCTAAGAGTTTCAGCTTCCTCAAAGGACAATTCAATCAACCACCAATATTCATGGAATTAATAAACTTAAGAATATAATAGCATATCTCTTCCAATAACACTATTTTAAGTTTAAAGTTATCATTAATCCACTATAAAATTCATGAAATATTAAATAGCTTAACCAATGGTTATACTTGGAGATACTATAAAATTAGAGGAGAATGAGTTGAGGATCTAAGTGAAATTTAAAATAATTTAAAAAGAGTAGGAGTACTATAGGGGGAGAAGGCTGGATTAGGCGATCTTTCAAAGGTAGACTTAGAAGAGAAGTTTTAGAGATGAAATTGCTTATTATTCATTGCGTTTACCCATTTACCGCCTTCGAATATATGACCATTCTATATTTAATTGATTTTCTACTGATTCAAGCACAAACTAGTAGAAATCATTACTTATAGGAAATCAATGTCCACTTCTCTTCTCAATTTATTTAAAATTTGAAGTATCTCCTTCTCTTTTGCTCCGAAAGTGCTGGTACTCCTTTAATTTTTGCTGTAGCTAGCGTACAGGTATCAGCTAGACTTATTTTATACTTGCATTTGAATTGTCCTGCTATAAGTGCTAGTTCATGAGATGGAGCTAGTTTTGAAGTTTTAACTATTTCTTCAATATATTTAATTGCTTCCTTAACTCCTTCAATTCTACATATTACATAGAAGGTTTCAGATAATGCATGTAAGTTTACATAGCTTTTTCAAGTATGTTGTTTAGATTTCTTTTATAGTAATGTTATTATTAATGCACTAGTATCTAGTGCGTAGCTTTTCTGTATATTTGATCAACCTTTCCATTCTTTGTTCTTCTAATTAATCTTCTTCCCTAAGAATAAGAAATGCATCTATGATTTTGAAATCTTTTTCTACCTCATGCCTTTCCACATAATCTCTTAAGGCCTCCCCGACAAGTTCAGTCATAGAAGAGTACATTTTCTTTTAATGCTTCTAAGTATAGCCATAATTTAAGTGACGCTCTAACAGCTGGAATAACTACACTATTGCTCATCATTTGTAAACTTTAGTTACAAATGGAATATAAAGATTACATTGATTTATTGCTTACATATATTAAAAACACTTCTAATTATTGAAGATTTTAGTAAGATTTAAGTAAGACCAAAATCATACTTGAATTAGTGAATTTTATGTCAAGGACCGTTGTCTCAAAAAAGGGGCAAGTTGTCATACCAAAAAAGATAAGAGAAATGCTTGGCCTAACCCCTGGAACCATTCTAAAAGTCACAGTTAAAGAGAAAAAAATAATCCTTGAACCAACAAGAAAACCTCCCAAAGAAATTTTTATCGAGGCAGGACCCGAAGTTACAGAGGATATTTTAAAGGAAGCAAAAGATCTAAGCGACAAAGCATTAAAATTGCTTAGAGACATGGGTGTAGAAATTGGCTAGAGCAGTATTAGATACCAGTGTAATAGTGGAATTTATTGACATAAAAGCTGAGTATCATAAACAGGCCGAAATCATTTTCAACTCTATTTTAAATGGGAAATTAGAAGCAATAATTCCCCATCCAATCCTTGCTGAAACATACTATGTAACCACTAGGATTTATAGGAAACTTAAAATTGAAAATGCTGAAGAAAGAGCGAGAAAATTAATAGAATGGCTATATAGACTACCCGCAATAACTATTAAAGGTTTAGATTTAGATCTAGCCCTAAATGCAGGTGAACTAAAATTAAAATACAACATTGCTCTAACCGACTGCTATGTACTAGCATCAACTAGAATATATGGAGGAAAAGCAATCTTCAAGAAAAGAGAAAAAGAAATGCTAAGCAAAATTCAAGAAATAGAAAGAGAATACCCAATAATCTATCTTGAAGACTATGAGTAATCTTAACACTCTAAATCATGTTTAATAGGAGAATTTTGAGACATGATATACTTCTATTGGTAATTTCTAAAGCTTAACACTATCCATAAAATATTTTTAATCTATCGATATAAATATGGCATTAGTGTCCAAGGCACTTTTAAGTATAGGACATCAATGGAGTAATGTTATATTATGTTGCAGAGTTGAAAGGCTGATTTGCAGAAATTACAGTTAATATTGAACCCAGGAAAAACTTATCAAAAGCCTTCTCCATCTTCTTCATGTTTCCACTCTCAATAATAGTAATTCTCCTAGATTTATCAGAAGGTCTTCATGTATATTCTTAATAAGAAGTGTAAACATGTTTGTCAAAAATATTAGTATTACATTAAAAATCATGGAAATACAAGTAGGTTTATGCGAGTACACATTCCTCAAGTCTACTATTTGTAACTAAATCATTTATTTGCGGATGTCATAGTAGATTTTGAGGGATTAGATTTGGAACTTGGAAAATTTGCTTTGAGAATTGCTGAGAAGATGGGCGTTGAGCATGCTGAGGTTAGATATCAGCGATTTGAGAGGACGGCCTTGAATTTAAGGGAAAAAAAGCTAACTGGAGTTGTTGAGGGTGTTGATGAGGGTATTGGAGTTAGAGTTATTGTTGATGGATGTTGGGGGTTCTCATACACTCATAACTTAGTTGAAGAGGAAGTTAAAAGAACTGTTGAGCGAGCTGTAAAGCTTGCTAGAATTCAGGGCGGAAGTTGTGATGTTAAGTTGGCTGAAGCTGAGTTGGCGAGAGGAAAATTCCAGTTTGACTACATGATTGATCCTAGAAACGTTGATTTGAATGAGAAAATTTCAATATTAGTGAAGGGAGTTGAAAATGCTATTGAAATTGCAAAGGATAAACTTAGAAGTGTTGAAATTAGTTATTTTGATCTTTGGTTTAAGACGCATTTCATGAGTAGTGATGGTGGAGATGCAGTTCAGAGTGGAGCTAGATTTTACTTCTCATTTAAAGTTTATGGTTCAGCACCAACTGGTGTTTTTTATGATTCAGAGAGATTTGGAATGATTGCTGGAATTGAAAAACTAGAGGAATCAATAATTGATGTTTCAAGTAGAATGGCAAAGAGAGTTGTAAATCAGTATAAGGCTGAAAGACCTCCAACTGGACCTGTAATTGCAGTTTTGGAGAGTAGAGCTGCAGGGGATTTCTTCCATGAAATGGGACACTCCTTTGAGGCTGACTCAGTTATTAGGGGTACATCAGCCTTTGAAGGACTTAAAGGTAGGATTGTTGCGGTTGAAAACTTAACAGTATATGAAGATCCAACAATCCCTAATGCTTGGGGTTCAATATTCTTTGATGATGAAGGAGTGAAACCTAAGAAGACCATGTTAATTGAAAATGGAGTTTTAAGGGGGTATATTCACTCAAGAGAAACAGCAATAAGATTGGGAGAAAAGCCAACAGGTCACGCTAGAGCAGAGAGCTTCCATTATGAGCCGATAGTTAGAATGGGAAATGTAGTGGTGAAGCCTGGCGATTGGAGTGAAGAAGAATTAATAAGTGAAACTAGAAATGGAGTTTATATTGCTGGAGCTAGAGGAGGACAAACGACAGGTAAAGGTCCATTTCAATTCCAGGCAAGTGAAGCATTTTTGATAAAAAATGGTGAATTAGCTAAGCCATTAAGAAGTGTAGGAGTATCAATGAGTATACTTGAAGCACTAAGAAATATTAAGGCAATATGTAGAGAAGCAAAATACTACATAACTCTCTGTGGAAAAGGTGGACAAAGAATGGCTGTAACAGCACTAGTTCCAACCATGAAGATAGAGAGGGTAATAATAGGAGGATGAAAATGAAGATTAAAGAAATATTAAAAATTGCAGAGAAAAATCATGCGAAGCAATGTGAAGTATTTGTTTATGAAGATAAAAACATATCAACCTCCCTTTCAATAGACGGTAGAATTAGGGCCTCATCAACAATTTCAAGGGGAATTGGAGTAAGAGTAATAGTAAATGGAAGAGAGGGATTCAGCTATACATCCAGTATAAATCGTGAAAGTATCGTGAAAACAGTTAGAAAAGCAGTAAACATTGCACTAAAGGCTGGAAGAAAGTTGGAAGAATTACCTGGTCCAAGAAAAGTCATATATAAACCTAAACTATACTATAAAGAATTGGACCGAAAAACAGAAGATGAAGTATTTGAAAATACAAGGAAAATCTTCAATAAAGTTTGTGAATACAAAGGAGTTGGTAGAATTCTCTCATGCAGTAATAGAGTTAGATCAATTAAATGGAGAGTAATTAACAGTTTAGGACTAGATTATAAAGTAAGAGAAACACACAACATAATTTCATTCTCAACCATAGCTGTAAAAGAACATCAAACAGCCACATACTATGACTATATCTATGATAGGAAGCCGATTCAAATAGAAGATGCCATTGAAAAGATTTTAGATACAATCAAGTATACAGAAAAATGCATTCCAAAAACACCTATAGAAACAGGAGAATATCCGGCAGTAATATCGCCAAGAACATTAGTAACATTACTAAGCTACACTTTGTATAGAACTTTGACAGCTAAATTCCATCCAAGAGTAACAGGGCTTGGCGATATAGTAGGTTCAAAGCAACTTACAATAATAGAAGACCCATTAAACCCTGAAATACCAAACTCAACTCCAATAGATCATGAAGGAACATCAACAAAACAAAAGAAAATAATTGAAAATGGAGAAGTAAAAACACTACTATACGACCATTACTACGCCCAAACTGAAAATAGAGAATCAACTGGAAATGGATTCAGAATACCAATAACAACTTGGCCAAGACTAACAAAACCCTATCAAGCAATACCAACACCACAAATAAGCAGCATAATAATAAAACCGGGAAACAAAACACTAGAAGAATTAGTAAGTCAAATAAATAAGGGAATCTATATCGATACAGTTATAGGAGCCCATGGAGCAGACCCAGCCTCAGGAACCTTCACAGCAACAGCATCAACAGCATTTAAAATAGAAAATGGAGATATAACCGAACCAGTAAAACATGTAACCATAATAGGAAACATAAAACAAATACTAAATATTATAGATTTAACAAAACAACAAAAACTAGTTTCTAACACAATTGCACCAGCAATATTAATACCAAATATAAAGATTGCAGGAGAAAAATAACTATAATTGATGATTAAAAACCATAATACTGGTCTAGCATATATCAACCCTTAATTATAAGTGTAGAGATTGCCAATAAACATTTCAGTAAAATTCACGAGCAAATATGACTACTTGTCTACCTAACACTTCAGAGAGAAGTTCACTCTTATTTATGGCACCTTGAATATTTACATCACAAATATCTCGACATAAAGCTTCAATTATTAATCGATTATCATCAAATTTACATTCAACATCATCAACACTCTGATTTAAGCTTCTATCAAAACCATCAGCAACTCTTAAAAGGGCAGTTAATTTTAAAACCCTCAGTTTTAAGCTGGAAGAAATTCTATTATCTTCTCGAGGGGCGCCTGTTTTACGTCCATGGTGATAAATTAAAAAGCTTGCAACTTTCAAGACTTCGTTATCAATATGATTTAATAATTTTTCAATATTTTCACGGAATAAGTTATAGCTAAATATATGGTGATTTCTCTCACCAATCTTTACACCAATATCGTGAAGAATGCTTGCAACTACAAGTGGTGATAAAGATTCTTCTTCTAATGTAAGCAAATACTTAAGGAGCAACCAGAGTTTCAATGATAATTGTGTGACTTTAGATGCATGACCAACACCTCGACCAAAATCAAATTGTGATCCAAATTCAATCATCTTATCAATTGCAGTTTTCGGTAAAGCTCTCAACAGTAGTTCAAAGGATTCTAATACAGCTTGTTGGCCTAGGACTTCTATAGCTCCAGGCCTAATTAATCTAATATGATCTATAGCTTCATGCCACTTTAAACCATTAGTATAAATAAGATAACCAGCAGCAATGGTACCACTTCGACCCAAACCGCCATAACAATGAATTAAAATACATCTATCCTTATTAATTGCCTTGTCAATCCATCTAGCAACATCATATACACTCAATAAATGAGGAGGATGAAAATCTGGAATGGGAACATAGTATAAATCAACATTCAATTCTCTCCATTTATTTAGGTTATACTTGAGTTCATGGTCTTCAACTAATACCACAACACCATCAAAAATTCTAGATAGAAAGTGGATGTCCTGAGGATTTGGCATAGGTGAAATTGCAAGTTTATCTCTAATTATCCAGTAGATGTTAGCCAAGACTACCACTCCTTACTAGCATTCTTCAACTCTAGCAATCTAATCAATATACTTATAACCTTAATTGAGACTACATGACATAAATCTCTGCCCCCAGTATAGAGTTTCCATCAAATCACTTACAGAAGAAGCTCTATCTAGATTAAGAACTTTTTCATTTATCAACATAAAAGTTCAAAATGCAAATGTACAACACAAACTAAAAGCTCATACTCCAATGTCAATTAACAGTAAAAAATTAAAAGATTTTTTATTTTCTAGTATAAACTACTTGTCCATCAATGATTACCATTTCCACTCTCGACTTTATATCCAAAGGATCCCCATCAAGTATTCTGACATCTGCATCTTTACCCTTTTCAATGCTTCCAACTCTATCTGCCACTCCTAGAATTTCAGCTGCATTTATTGTTATGGCTTTTAATGCCTCCTCATAGGGTAGTCCATGCTTGGCTGCTAGAGTTGCACAGATTGGGAGAAATGCGATTGTCTGTCCAACTGCATCAGTTTGGATTGCAAGTTTAACTCCAGCTTCATAGAGGATTCTTGGAGTGTTGAAGTTTAGCTCTCTCATTTCCCATTTCCCTCTACTAAGGAGACTTGGACCCCAAACTGCAGGCACATTCTTCTTTGCAATCCAACTTGCAATTCTATGCCCCTCAGTAGCATGCTCCCATGACAATTTAACATTAAATTCCTCTGCAATTCTAATTGCAGTTGCAATGTCATCCGCTCTATGTGCATGAGCTCTAAATGGAATTTCACCTCTCAAAACCTTTTCAAGAGCCTCCAACTTTAAGTCAATGTCAGGCATTTTTGATGGATCTTCTTTACCTATCTCCTTCTTCCTCATATAATTCCTAGTCTTCTGCAGCCATTCTCTTAAAAGGCCGGCTACACCCATACGTGTGCTTGGAGTCTTCTTAAGCTCTAAACCGTAAACTCTTCTGGGATTCTCGCCAAGAGCAATTTTCATTCCAGATGGTTCTTTTAACACCATTTCATCAACTACAATTTTAGGTGCAGTTTTAATGACGACGCCCATTCCACCAATTACATTAGCACTCCCCGGTAGTATTTGAACAGTTGTCACACCTGCCTCTAAGGCTGCTTGAAGACCCTTTTCATCGGCATTTGCCTTAATCGCATCAATAGCTCTTAAATGAGGAGTAACTGGATCAGTTGCTTCATTGCCATCACTACCGAACCAGCCTACAGCTTCCTCAAAAATACCTATATGGCAGTGTGCATCAATTAATCCGGGCATTACTATTTTTCCTTCTGCATCGATAACCTCTGCATTCTCAGGAATTTTTATATCAGTTCCAACATCCACAATCTTACCATTTTCAATGAGAATTGTACCACGCTTTATAACGCCTTTAGTTATAGTTAAAATTTTGCCGTCTTTAATTGCAAGCAAATAAAACCCTTCAAAACGTCTATTCCAGTAAGTATTTAAAATTAATCTTCAATTACAAGAAAGCATGATAATTAATGAACAAATAATTAAATTTGACAAATTTTTGAATATGCTAAAAGTGATGGGAAAATAAATAAATATAAAATTGCAATTACATTTTCATCAATTAATTTTGGATGACGCTAATAACATTTTGATCATCCCATATTTTAATTCTACATAATGTATTAGTGCATATTGCATATAAAATAAGTAGAAAAAGAGTCAATTTTGATATAACAAAATTAAAAATTACAACTGAATTAAATCTTTAAATGATTTAATTGTCTAGATTAAACGGGGAAAACTATTCATAAAGTTAAGTAGACATTTATTAACTACGTTTTAAGTATTATGAAAACTAAAATTCCATAATTGAAAAATCTAAGTCCTGGCTAATAAAAACACATATTAATGAAGAAAATAACTTTTCAATATGTATCGTGATTTGCCTTCATATTTAGAAGCAAGAATAAAAGTTGAAAAGGAAAATGCAAGAATGCTAGAAGAAGCAACATATGATATTAGTAATAAAATGATTAAAGTCTTAATGAGAAGCATCGCTCATGATTCAAGAAAACATGCAGAAATATTTGAAGCATTAGTCGATTTAATTCGCGGAGAAAGTATACCTCTCTCTGAAGAGGAATATGGGAAACTTGAGGAAACAATTAGAAAGCACATTGAAATAGAAGATGAAATGATAAAAATAATTGAAGAATTACTTGAAAAAATAGAAGAAGAGAGAATCGCCTACATATTAAAGTATATTTTAGATGATGAAAAAAGACATCACGCATTACTTAAGGGTTTACAAGAAGTTGTTTCTAAAAGGGAAGTAGTAACAGAGTTTGATTGGCTTGACATAGCTTGGAAAGACGTACCATTCTTCTTTTAAAACTATTCGACCAAAAGCATCGAACATGATCTGAAAAGTATAGTTCATTTACTGATAAACCATAATTTATAGCTAACTGAACTTAATCAAAATAATGTGAAAAAACACGTTAAACCATTAATAAATTAAGTAATTATATATGAATCGAGGTTGACTGATTATGCTAAGTGGATTTGAGAGTTTGATGAGTAAAATTGAAAATATGATTGTAGATTTAATGGCCAAAACCCATACACCTGGAGTAAGCATAGCAATTGTGAAAAATAGGGAAATTATATATGCACAGGGTTTTGGAGCCAGAAATCTTGAAGAAAACCTTCCTGCTACACCTTACACCTTATACGGTATAGGTTCATGTACAAAGTCATTTACAGTTCTTGCAATTATGCAGCTAGTTCAAGATGAGAAAATAAGTTTGGAGGATCCAGCAAGTAAATATGTTCCATTAGAAATAGAAATGAAGGATCAGCCAATTACAATACATCATTTACTTACACATTCTGCGGGAATACCATCTCTTGGAACAGCTGAACTGTTAATTCCAAAAATGCTTGGAAGAGATGAAAAATTCATTCCATTAAGTAGCTATAATGACTTCTAACGTTAAGCTGGCTTTTCATTTCAAAGTTATATTTCAATGGAATATTTAATTACCTGTAATTCTGCCTTTATGGAGGAGTTTTTGTAGACGCTTAATATATATAGATGTTAGATTGTTACTCTTACTGCTTCTACTGATTCATGTTGGCTTTTCGCTCTTCTACAGGATGGACAGTAGCCTAGTTTGCTTATTGCCTTGTTGTGGCGTTGAATGTGTAGCTGTATTGTTCTGGGGCTTCGCTGCGTCAAATCTGCAATTCTCTGCATGCTATAGCCGTCTTCAATATACAGCCGTATTAGCTCTGCGTGTTCTTGGTCGCTTAGTGTCTTGTAGGTGCCGCGGTATTGTCCTTCCAGCGGCTTCTCTTCAAATTGGACTTTCAGTTTCACTGCCTTCAAGATGTCTTCTCCCTCCCTTTTATGCCATGACACCATGGGGTTTACTCCTATTCCTATATCGCCTTTCCTTGTGACTATTAGGAATTGATATGGCTTCATGCGCTGCATCCAGAATGGATCCACGTAGCGGTAAACATAATACATGTCCTTTGAGACACCTAGGGTGCCTTGAGCCTTGAAGACTAGGAAGTCGATTTGACTGCGAATTTCAATGTCAATTGCCATGAAGCGCTGGCTATCCAATCCTAAGCTACAGCCTACATGCCTCGCCTCCCTCAGCCAATAGGATAGGAAGGCTTTAGCCTGAGCCTGTGTTTCAGCCACCTTCAACCGTGAATACATTAAACTAGCTGCTTCCCTGCATAAAACGTATATGAGTCGCCGCCACTTTAATCTGCGCCAAAGCTTCTCTATAATCATGTTCACAGCGGTGAATTCACTGTCTAAAATCGGGTAGAGGGGGCTGCTGTTAATTATAATGTCATATTCACTGAAGTCTTTAAGGCTTAGCCTAGTGTATGGTTTAA
>NZ_JBTVBB010000024.1:0-10939 GCF_058356305.1 Candidatus Culexmicrobium sp. | reverse complement strand
TTATTGAGATAAGGTTATTTTTATGAGGTAGTTTGCAAGTAGAGTTATTTGTTGGTGTTGATTATGTTTCCCTTTAGTTCTGATGCCTCTGTTTTGAGGAAGTCTACCAGGCATGTTTTGAGGGTTTTTGAGGGGAGGATTAGAAAGGTTGGTGACTTAAAGTTTCTTGTTAATTTTTTTAAATGTTTAGATGGTGAAGATGGGAGATTTAGTGATTTTTTCGGTAATGGATTTTTTAGGATTATTGGTGTTGATGGTTCGATGTGTGTTGAGGAGCGTTTAGAGTTGCTTTTAATTTATGTTTGTGCAGCTGGTTATTATGGGAGAATGATTGTTGATGAAGGAGGGGTGAAAATTGATGTTAGTGGTGCTGAAAGGGAGGAGGCTTTAAGGATTTCTACTAGTGTGCCTTTATGGTTAGAGGATTTAGCTAATGTTAACCCTTCGTCGATTTATGCTTTAACTGATTTTGATGTTAAGCGTAGTATTGAGAGTGTTCCTTATGCTTTGATGACTTTGGCTGAGCTTGTTTTAGCTTTGAATGGTATTTTGAGTGATGATGTTAAGGTTGTTTTTCTTGATAGACTTTTATCTGGTACTTATGGACCTGCTTCAAGGGACTTTAGGTTGATGTTGAGGCGTGGTTACTCTGTTTTAAGTGGATTTGATTCTCCTTATGGTAGGGTTTCTATGTTGGATTTACATTTAGCGGGTTTTCTTGGTACTGGTGATGAATTTATTCCTAAGCGTGGTGTCTATGGAGTTTATGCTTTAATTAAATTGCTTATTGACTTGAGGAGGGAGGATAAAGGGGTTAGGAAGAGTGAAGTTGCTAATTTGATGGGTGTTTCAGTTGATGATGCTAGGAGGTTTATTGATAGAGTTAGAAGATTAGATCGGCATTATGGTGGATTGCTTTTGGATTCCAGTGTTAGTGATAAGGTTTTGATGGTTCGTGAAGATGTTGTTGAATATTGGAAACGTGTTTGGTTTGCTACTGAGAAATTTATTGAAAGAATTTTTAGAAGTGGAGAGGATCATCCATTAATGCTTGACGATGAAGGATCTAATTGGATTACTACCCTGGACATTAACAGTATGAATGTTTATTTGTTGCATAAAATTGTTAGTGAGGCAGTTAGTAGACGTAAGCTTGTTATTGGAATTGCTAAGGATACTGGTTCAACTGATGTTATTCGATCTGTTTTTCCCATTTACTGTAGATTTCATGGTGAATCTGAGTTTTCGCTTCCAGCTTTTAGAAGTGATAAAATTTTTCTTTCGATTGTAAGTGCATCTAGATATGATTCTATTTCGACTCCTTGGAGGATTAGAGAGTATGATTACTGTTTTGCGACATTGGTTTATAGAGGTGATGAAAATGGGGTTTTTGCTCGTGCTGCTAGAAAAATTGTCTTTAGAGAAAAATTTTTTGTCAGAGGTTATTTTCAGCTTAGAAGTTTGAAGGATGATCCAGCAGTTAGAAGTGCTGTTTTTGCTTATGATCGTCCTTTTTATCCGGAGTTTGATTCTAATTTGACTGTTAATTTTGAATGTTTGGAGGGGAAGAGGGTTTCAAGTGTTGAGCCTATATTAGAGGTTGATGGGGATAATTTGATTGGTGATTTAGTTCTACGTATTCTTAGTCAGTCTGATAATCCATATGTTATTGAGGAGATGGGGCATAATCATCTATTGTTTTTGGCTGACAAGCTTGTTAAGGTTATGGTTAGAAGTGCAAAGTCTATGCTTAGGGGAATTGCTGATCTTGATTTAGTGGGTGTTGCCAGCAAGTATAAGGCTTATTTTTCATCTAGAAGATTTAGGGATATTAGACGTGAGGCTGAGTATGCTCGTGAGAGGATGGTGAGGAGAAGTTATGAGGAAAGTAGTTTTATTTGATAGTCTTAATGGTAAATTTAAGGCTAGATTACGTCAAACACAAGTTAGAACTAGGAGTTATGAGGAGGGAAGAATAGTTTTAAAGAGTATTATAGGTGTTTTTGAAGCTGTTTTTGACTTAGAAGTTTTGGATAGATTGAAGAAGCCATGTTTTTTAGCTTTAAAGCGTCCAACTAGTAGTGGAGAAGTTTATTTGATTTATGAGGTTGTTAATGTTAGACCTATTCATTATCAAGAATTATCCATGGATGTTTCTATGCCTAAGGTTTTGAGAGGAGAATTTCTTAAGGGTATTTATGAGATGTGGGGGGTGAGTGAGGATACTTGGATTGACATACAAGCAATTTATACGGGATATGTTATGATGTGTGATGATGAGAATGTGGTTTTTAAGCATGATGAAGCATGTATGCCTCTTGTGGGTGCAGAAGCATATTTACTTTCACGTGAAGCTGTAGATATTCTAGTTAATGTTGAGGATGGAGCTAGTGTTGGGAAGATGATTGGCTTTGAACATGACTTGAAAATTGATATTTTGAACTTAATTAAGTATCATGGCGGCGTATTTGGTTTTACTGGTACTGGTAAATCTAATTTGACTTCAATGATTATTAGAAGAGTTTTAGATAGTCTTCATGACACTAGAGTTGTTGTCATTGATATTGCAGGGGAGTATGGGGTAAATTTGCTTGATAAGGTGTTAGAGTTTGGATTGATTTTTACAACTGAAGATTATGAGTTGTCTGAGAGTAAGGTTGAAGCATTTCTTGCTTCTCAGGCGATCCCTGAAACTTTAATGGAAATATTGGATTCAATATTTTCATCTGAAGAGTTATTGGAGAAGTTTGTTGAGAAGTTGTTTAATATGAATAAAGTTAGAGTTATTGACTTATCCAAGAAAGTTTCATTAACTATTGGTGACATCTTGTCTAGTTTTGAAAGTTTAATGAGAGATGACAGGCCATCTGTTAGGTTAAGGGCTATGAGAATTTATAATGATGTTAGGGAAGTGGTTAAGGGTTTAAGTTTAGCTTTGACTATTAAGCAGTTGAAGAGAGATTATAGAGAAATATTTAATGAACTTGACTCATTATTGGCAACCCACCAAGCAGAGTTAAGTCAAATAAAATATCCTCCGAGACAAATATTGAATACTATTAATGAAGTTTTAGAAGTTTTTGAGAAGACTGATGATGAAAGAGAGGAGGAAGCTAGAGGATATACTCCTGAGAAAATAGCTTATGAACTAGTTAGACCAATTGATGAAAATAAATTGAGAGTGTTTATTTGTTATCTCCCTGATCCTGTAAATGCTAGAGTGTTTGTAAGTAGATTGATAGATAGTTTATTTGAGTTGAGAAAGCGTAGTATAAGAGGAGCTAGAGTATTAGTTGTTTTAGATGAAGCTCAAGAGTTTATACCTGATAGAATTAGGAGAGATGACTTTTCTGCTCAATCAAACTTGGCTGTTGAGAGATTACTTAGGCAGGGTAGGAAGTATAGGATTCATGGATGGATAAGTACTCAGAGGGTAGCTCATTTAAATGTTAATGCCATACAGCAGTTACATAGCTATTTTGCAGGTACATTGCCTAGGGGTTATGATAGACGTGTAATTGCTGAAGCTTCAGGAGTTAGTCCGGAGATACTTGATAAGACGGCTTTACTTGATATTGGTGAATGGCTTTTTGTCTCACATAAAGCTACTAAACGTAGAAATATTCCAGTATTTATTAAGGCTATAAATAATGAGGAACTTCTAGTTCAAAAATTATTGGCAAGCATTAACCTAATTTAAATTGTCTACAGTTTTCCTTTAGGCTTTAAAAAATGAGGTGAAGAGTATTTAGTTTGTAAGCTTTATTCTATTGCCTTTACTTTACCTTTATCTTTACTGTTTTTCCTTCTTCTAATGCTAGAGCTTTGATTTGAGGTAGATTTTTATTGACCATATTTATGAATTCTTGATGTTGATTTTTTGATCCATGAAAGGCTACTGCTACCTTGGGTTTTAATGCTGAAACCATTTTGAATGCATCTTCTGGACTTGCGGTGGGGGATGGTGTGCCTGTTGGAGCTAGGACGAGGTCAGCGCTGTATTCTTCTAGTGGAATGTAGGCTGAATCGCCTCCATGGAAGATGGTTAAGTCTTTTCCTTCAACTAAGTAGAGTATTATGGGTCCTCTGTGGAGACCTTCAATTGATGTTACTTTGAAATCTTCTAAGTTAAGGAGTTCTCCAGCTTTGGCTGAAAACAATTTTTCACTTGGAATAACCCCCTTTAAATCTGTAGCAACTGATGGTTCGGCAATTACTTGAGCCTTGGTCTTTAAGTATATCAGCTTTGCTACATTTCTGCTGTAGTGGTCGTAGTGTCCGTGGGTATAGAATAATGCATTTAGGTTTTTAAGCATGTTTATTTCGGCTTCACTTATTAGGTCTGCTAAGTCGAAGGCGAAAATTTGGTTTTGTGTTCTCAGTATGACTCCAGAATATTTGAAGTATAATAGCATGACTTCGCCTGTTGAAATTGGCGTTTCATATAGGTTTCTAATAGCCTCCCTAAAGTTTTTCTTGAAAAATGGCATTTTATACACCAATTGATAATAGTTCGCTATATTTATTTAATGTTACTGAGTCTAATTGAAATATTAAGCTATAGTGTTTATTAATGGGAGGTTATGGAGTTTTTATCAGGTATATTCCATTTTTGAAGTATACTTTAACTGTGTCTCCTATCTGAAAATTTAATTTTCTATAGACCTCGGCTTTAATTAGTTTATCGTTTATATTTATAGTGTAAATCCATGTCTCACTAATGTAGGGTTTTTTGTATATTTGTTTATCTCTTAGCAATCTTATTATGTTTGTAGTCCATTTTTTATGTTTGATATCGACTATTATACCTTTTCCAATGTAGATTTCTTCTGATAATGAATGAATGATCGCTGTATAGACAATTATTGTTGTTATTACAATTGATATTATTGTGAATTTATTTAACTTCATAGTTCATTAGGATATTTTCTTTTCTGTTATTTATAGTGTAGGTTGAATTGTGGGTGACATGTTGGAATGAGGAGGTTTGATTTGAATAGTGTAAAAATGATTTTATTTTATAGGCTATGTTATTATCATTTTTACTGTTGTCTTAAACATTTCCCCTTTAATGTGGATTAAATGTCTTAATATCCTATATTTGTAATGCCTTGTTATTGTTAATTTAAGAGGTAACTGTTTCAATTGTTGGGGAGGAGTGTTTTGTTTCCGTAAGGCTTTTAAGTTCTATTATGGTATGTTTTGTGGGAGATGATTATGCGCCAAGTGATATAATTTTGGCTTGGTGTTTATTTCAATTATTTTCCAGTTATTTCGTTTTAATGGCTTTTCTGGAGGGGTGTTGAGGGTGAATATTAGTCTACCGAAGGTTTATGATTTTAGAGAAATAGAGGAGAAATGGCAGAGAAGATGGGAGGAGTGGGGGATTTATAGGTTTGATAGGGATGATAAGTGTAGGCCGACTTATTCTATTGATACTCCGCCGCCTTATCCTAGTGGAGAGTTTCATATGGGTAATGCTTTTAATTGGTGTTATTTTGACTTAGTTGCACGTTATATGAGGATGAAGGGATTTAATGTTCATTTTCCTCAAGGTTGGGATTGTCATGGTCTTCCTACAGAGGTTAGAGCTGAAAAGGAGTTAGGAATAAGTAAGAGGGATATTTTGCCTAGTGAATTTGAGCGTATTTGCATGGAGTTGACTGAGAAGTGGATTGAACAGATGAAGAGGACTATGAAGCGTATTGGTTATTCTATTGATTGGACCCTTGAGTATAGGACTATGGATCCTGATTATTGGAGGAGGACTCAGCTTTCCTTTATTTTAATGTATAAGAAGGGTTTTGTTTATAGGGCTGAGTATCCTGTTCTTTGGTGTCCTAGATGTGAGACTGCTATTGCTGAGGCAGAGGTTGAATATGTTGATAGAATGGGGAGGCTGTACTATATTAAATTCCCATTTTCCAATTCATCTGACTATGTTGTTATTGCCACTACTAGACCTGAGCTTTTACCTGCATGTGTTGCAGCGGCGGTTAATCCTAATGATGAGAGATATAGGGAAATTATCGGTAGGAAATTAATTGTACCTATTTTTAATCGTGAAATTGAAATTTATGCTGATGAAGAGGTTGATCCTGAATTTGGAACTGGGGTTGTAATGATATGTACTTTTGGTGATAAAACTGATGTTAGATGGCAGCGTAAATATGAATTGCCAATAATAAGGGTTATTGATGAGAAGGGGTATATGACTGAGGAAGCTAGGGATTATTCAGGTTTAACTATTGAGAAATGCAGAGTTAGGATAGTTGATGATCTTAGGGATTCTGGATTTATTTTAAGAGAAGAGGATGTTGTTCAGAGTATAGGTACTTGTTGGCGATGTCATACGCCAATTGAAATTTTAGTTAAGATGCAATGGTTTGTAAGGACGAAGAAGGTTGCTAATGAAGTTTTAATGTGGGCTGAAAGGATTCGTTGGATTCCTGAGTGGGCGAAGAATAGACTTATTGATTGGGTTAATTCTCTGGATTGGGATTGGGTTATTTCGAGACAGAGAATTTTCGCTACTCCAATTCCAGTCTGGTATTGTGAGAATTGTGGTAGAATTATTGTTGCTGAGGAGGATTGGGTTCCAATTGACCCGAGAAAGGATCCTCCAAAGATAGATAGATGTCCTGGATGTGGTGGCAAGTCATTTAGGGGTGAAACTGATGTCATGGATACATGGATGGATTCCTCTATAACTTGTGCTGTTCATGCAGGTTGGCCTGATGATATGGAGTTATTTTCTAGACTTTTTCCAGCAGATTTACAGCCTAATGGGTATGATATCATTAGGACTTGGGATTATTATTTGATGGTTAGAGGAATTATTTTGTTTGGGAATCCACAGTTTAAGACTGCTTTAATTAATGGTATGGTTAGGGGGACTGATGGTAGAATGATGCATAAATCCTATGGTAATTATGTTAGTGCAGATGAAGTTTTGGAGAAGTATGGTGCTGATGCTCTTAGGCAGTGGGCGTATGCTGGCGGGTCTGTTGGATCTGATGTCCCATTTAGGTGGGAGGATATTGATTATGGCTGGAGGTTTCAATTAAAGTTGTGGAATGCATCTAGATTTGTAATTTTTCATATTGTAGATTTTCAATTTAGACAGGACGAGTATAATTTAGAATTGTTAGATAGATGGCTTCTAAGCAAGCTTGAGAAATTAACTATGAAAGTTAGTGAAGCTTTAGATAATTTCCAGTTTAATGTTGCTCTTGAAAGTATAAGACAGTTCTTTTGGCATATATTTTGTGATCAATATATTGAGGCTGTTAAGCATAGGTTATATCAGAAGGAACGTGCTGAACGTAGACGAGCTGCACAATACACTTTATATGAAGCTTTGTTTAGATTTTTGCAGCTTCTCGCTCCATTCATACCCCATATAACTGAGGAAATTTATCATAGAATTTATGTGGAGGATAAGAAGTTTAAGAGTATACATGTTTCACCTTGGCCTGTTGCTAAGGAGGAGAATATTGATGAGGAAGCTGAAAAAAATGGTGATTTAATAGTTGCAGTTGTTTCTGAGATTAGGAGATTGAAAGCTCAGAGTAAGGTGCCATTGTCTAAAGTTATTGATAAAGCTTACATATATACTGGATTAAGAGAGTATCGTAGGCTTCTAGAAGAGTATGGTGAAGAAATAGGGGCTATAATTAGGGTTAGAAATGTTGAATTGCTTGATAGTGAAGTAGGGGGAATGATTGAGGTTAAGGGTTACCCGGAAGTTAAGGTTAAAATTGAAGTTTAACTTTTAGAAACTTTATATCGTAATATTGCTGCAACTCCGCCGAAGGCTCTTTTCAATTCTTCTCCCTCCTCTGTTCCAGTTGAAATTAATTCAACCTTTGCATTTGTCTTTTCTGCTAGAGATATTAATTCGTCGATTAGTGATTTTTTATTTTTCATTACTAGTTGTGAAGAGCATTGTGGGCAGGTTTGACTTATTACTTTCTCTTCATCTTTGCTTTTTATTAGCATTATTTTTTCGTATTGACAGTTGGGGCATATTACGTCTATTTTTTCTAGGTCCAGGTCTGTTGATATTAGTAGTGTGTCTACTGCTCCTTTTTCTAGTAGGTCTCTTACTTCTTTTATTCCATATGCGACTAAATCACTATTTTTTACTAGTTGCTGTAGAAATTTTTGTACTATTTGTTTTTCACGCATATATTGTATGTTTTCTAGTAGGTTTCTACTTCTCTTTATTAATTCGTAGACTCCTGGTTCCCCTGTATAGCCTACATCTACTATGCCTATGATTTTATTTTGGAGTTGATAGTGTAAATAGTTACCCTTTACGAATTCTTGTTTTGTTGGTCCTGGCCCGCCGATTATTATTCCACTTAGATTCAATTCTGGTTGCATAAAGTATTTTTTAGCATATTCTGCAACTCTCTTATAGAATTCATGGGCCATTTGCTCTATTACTCTTTCAAATCTTCTTTGTGATTGTCCGCCGGCATCATGTTTTCCAGGGACCCCTGAAGTTATGTGCTCTACTATTTCGAGGCGGCTTCCTTTTAGTATGGCGAAGGTTGCTTCTTGTCTGTCCATTACTATTATTCCGTAAAAGTCTTTTTCTCTTATGAAGTCCTTTAATGGCTCTACATGAAATTTACTGTCACATCGATATAGATATATTTTTATTGGTTCTGGTGGAACTATTAGATGTACTTCTAGTTTTTCATCTCCTGGAACCCCCCTAGATATATACCCGCAAAATATTATTAGCCCAGTATCTGGTACTTTCCTAAACAATTTTAGGCGTTGCATACATGAAGTTAATGCGTCAAGGACATGGTGACGAGTTGTTCTATCTTTAATGTTAGAGGCTTGAGAGTATTCTTGTCTGAGAACGTTCATGACGTCTGCTACTTGTCTTCCTGGTGGAATATACAGGCTAATTAACTCTGTTCCTCTACCTTTTTTTGACTCTAATTCTTTTATTAGCTTCTCTAACCTATACTTTTCAATTGAGTTATATTCTTTATTTGGTTTCTTCATGATTCCACCTAAATTCAAACTTGAAGGTGATGCTATAATTAAAAGTGATAAATATTTAATATTGTTTACTATTTAATGGCGATATCTTATGAAGTGTGTCTTAAAGATAGGTGGCCATATACTGTTTTCACAGTTAAATGTAACTAAAATTAAGGAGTATGCAGAGACAATAAGAAGGATAGTTGAAAAGGGTGTTAAACTAATTGTCGTAGTTGGCGGTGGAAGAAAAGCTAGGGAATATATTGAAGCTGCAAAGATGCTTGGTGTCAATGATTTTAGAGCAGATATGATTGGAATTGAAGCCACTAGATTAAATGCAATGCTCTTCTCATTGGCATTAGGAGAGAACGCTTATTTTCCTATTCCAGTAAACATGGGGGAAATATTACATTTAATAGCACAAAAAAATGAAAAAGTGATTGTTACAGGAGGATTGATACCAGGTCAGTCAACAGTTGCAGTTGCTGCATTAATTGCTGAAGCCATAAATGCAGACTTACTAATAATAGCTACAGATGTAGATGGTATATATACTTCGGATCCAAAGAAAGATCCCAATGCAAAACTACTGGAAAGTATACACATAGACGAGTTAATTCAACTAATGAGTAAAATGGAAGTTAAAGCAGGAACATACAAATTATTTGACTTAATGTCACTGAAGATTATAAAAAGATCAAAAATAAAAACAATCGTAATAAATGGAAATAAACTTGAAAATATATGTAAGGCAATTAAAGGAAAGAAATGTGGAACCATAATAACCTTCTTAAATCCATTATAACAAAAAATATTTATTGAGAGCAAGAAATATATTTACCCTCGACATAAGAAATAATGGTCCCGCAGCCTTTACGGCGGCGTCGATTAGACGTGGAGCTAAGCTCCATAGGATGAAAAATCGGCCTCCAGCTGCGGGAAAAATAATGTAGACCCAAACAAGCCGGAGATAGCTCCGGCACGTTTGGGTCTGAAGCGAGTTCAAGCCCCGTGAGTGCACCCCGCGGCTTGTACGGTTTTTTGCGGCCGTACAAACCCCGGTTGATCCTGCCGGACCCGACCGCTATGGGGGTGGGACTAAGCCATGCAAGTCGCGCGCCCCAGGCTATGGTGGGGCGCGGCGGACGGCTCCGTAAAACGTGGCTAACCTACCCTCAGGACGGGGATAACCCCGGGAAACTGGGGCTAATCCCCGATAGGAGGAAAGACCTGGAAGGGCTTTCCTCCGAAAGGTGTTAAGGCCATGCCCCTTAACACCGCCTGAGGATGGGGCCACGGCCCATCAGGTTGTTGGTGGGGTAACGGCCCACCAAGCCTATAACGGGTACGGGCCGTGAGAGCGGGAGCCCGGAGATGGGCACTGAGACAAGGGCCCAGGCCCTACGGGGCGCAGCAGGCGCGAAACCTCCGCAATGCGCGAAAGCGCGACGGGGTCACCCCCAGTGCCATCCGCTAAGGATGGCTTTTCCCCGGTGTAAGTAGCCGGGGGTAATAAGCGGGGGGCAAGCCTGGTGTCAGCCGCCGCGGTAATACCAGCCCCGCGAGTGGTCGGGACGTTTATTGGGCCTAAAGCGTCCGTAGCCGGCCCAATAAGTCCTCGGCTAAAGCCCACGGCTCAACCGTGGGAAGGCCGAGGATACTGTTGGGCTAGGAGGCGGGAGAGGCCGAGGGTACTTCCGGGGTAGGGGCGAAATCCTATAATCCCGGAAGGACCACCAGTGGCGAAGGCGCTCGGCTGGAACGCGCTCGACGGTGAGGGACGAAAGCCGGGGGAGCGAAGGGGATTAGATACCCCCGTAGTCCCGGCTGTAAACGATGCGGGCTAGGTGTTGGGTGGGCTTCGAGCCCACCCAGTGCCGCAGCGAAGGCATTAAGCCCGCCGCCTGGGGAGTACGGCCGCAAGGCTGAAACT
>NZ_JBTVBB010000023.1:0-53788 GCF_058356305.1 Candidatus Culexmicrobium sp. | reverse complement strand
GCTTATTATCATGCATATTCAGCGTATGTGGCTTATAATCTATTGTTACAAGCTCTTGAAATGGTTAGAAAGGGTGCAGTCAACGTTTGGAATCCTTACAAGAGGCCTAGGGAAGGTATTGGGGTCGGATTGATCGAAGCTATGAGAGGAGCTCTAGGTCATTGGTGTGTAATGAAGAATGGAAGAATACACCGATACCAAGTTATAACTCCATCTACATGGAATGCTTCGCCAAGGGATTTAAACGGTAATCCGGGTCCCTATGAGAAGGCAATAATAGATTCGCCAGTAACTGAACCTGCTGTAAGTGAGTTAGATGGAATAGATGTCGTACGTGTGGTTAGAAGTTTTGATCCATGTCTAGCGTGCAGTATTCATGTTTTCCATGGGGCCAGCGAAATAATAAGAGAAGTATCACCTTTCATAAACATTCCTAAGTAATTTCATTTTCTATTATTTCTAGTACAATTTCAACGGTTTTTTTAATTGCTTTTTCAACTTCCTCGCTTATTTTAATTCCGTCAGATAAGTTCTTTGGTTGACAGCCTATAATAATAACCTTTTGAGGGAGCATGTTAAGTGTTTTCGCCATGGCTAATACTTTTTGAAGGTCTATTTCATGTAAGCTAATTTCCATAGTTTTTTCCATTTTCTCAATATTTGGTTTAATTATGAATATTTCTCCTGCTTTTCTTTTCATGTCGATGGCATCTATAAAGATCACAGTGTCATAGTCTTTTAAGTCTAGTAGAGCTTTAATTGAGCTTGTTCCATAGTCTATGATATCAACTTTCTCTGGAAGATTTTTCTTAGTTAACTCTTCTATGACTCTTGGTCCAAAACCATCATCACTTTTCAATTTATTGCCTATACCTGCTATTAGAATTTTCATTTTCATTTTCTCCATTGTTTATGGGGAGGTTATGTTTTTCTCCAATTATTATGACCGCTGCACCAAGTATATATTCATGTATATCTGCTTTTCCAAAAATTTTTTCTACTAATTTCTTGTAAAATGAGTTTGTTGGAAGATATGTGAATGTTCTATGAAGCAATTTCCATGGATTGTTTTTAATCCATCCTGTGACTATAGCGGTAGTAATTGGAATTATCTTACTGAAATAGATATACTTGATTTTTGCTACGATTTTGTTGCTTGATTTTCCAATATCGGCAATCACCATTATATCTTTTACCGTTCTTGAGATTTCATATAGTGCCTTGAGGAGATTAAAGGAGTCTCTTAGAGCATATGTGGCTATTGCAGCTTCAATTGATTTTTCCCTTAACGGTAAATGTTCAAAGGTTGCTCGAATATAATCTATGTTTTTTCTTTTTCTGTGTTTTTTCTTTGCATAGGATATCATTATTTTGCTGAAGTCAATGTAGATTACTTGCTTGAAGTGTGTGGATAATATTTTCTCTAAAGTGCCTGGTCCTCCTCCTAGGTCCATTATTTTATTACGATTCTTTATTGAAAGTATTATTGATAGAGCTTTTTTCCTAATTCGCCAGTCTTGGAAGAGGCTTAATATTTTGTTTCCTAAATCATATTTTGGAATGGTTTTTTCAAGTGCTTTTAATGTTTCATACCATATCTCTTTTGGTAATCCCATTTTAATCCCACGTCAATTCTATTGCAATTTTATGGTTGTCTTCCTCTGAGTGATGTATTAAGCTTAAATATTTTGCATTTTAACTTTACTTTGGGAAGATGAATTGAGGATTTATGCTGATTTTCATATACATTCACACTATAGTGCTGCAACTAGTGGTGATATGGTAGTTCCGAAAATAGCCTATTATGCTAAAATGAAGGGTTTAAATATTGTTGGAACTGGCGATGCTTTCCATCCTTTATGGATTAGAGAGTTAAAATTAACTTTAGAAAAGTCGTCTTTTGAAGGTTTGTATCGGCCTCTAACTCCGGTTGAGGATGTATTTTTTATTATGCAGTCTGAAGTTGGAACTATTTTTGATTTTGAAGGTAAAACAAAGCGTGTTCATCATGTTATCTTAATGCCTAGTATGGAAGTTGCTGAACAAATATCTGATGTTCTTTCATTTTATGGTAATGTTTCCTCTGATGGTAGACCAGTCTTTAATATGCATCCCTCGGAGCTTGTAGAACTTGTAATGGAGATTGATAGTGACTGTTTAATTTATCCTGCTCACGCTTGGACTCCTTGGTGGAGTGTTTTTGGCTCTTTTAGTGGTGTTGATAGAATGGAGGATTGTTATGGTGATCAAGTTGATAAAATTTATGCTCTTGAGACTGGTTTGAGTAGTGATCCTGAAATGAATTGGAGAATTAGTTCACTTGATAAATATGTCCTTATAAGTGCTTCTGATGCACATTCTCCTTGGCCCTTTAGATTAGGGAGGGAGGCTTGTGTTTTTGATTTAAAGAAGCTTAGCTATCGTGAAATTGTGGATGCCATTAAAAATAAGGATTCATCTCGATTTATTATGACTATTGAAGTTGAACCAGCTTATGGTAAATATCACTGGTCTGGACATAGAAAGTGTGGTTTTGGTCCTATTTCACCTTCTGAGGCAGTTGAATTGAATTATATTTGCCCTATTTGTGGTAGAAAGTTAACTAAAGGTGTGGAGGATAGAGTTGAAGAGTTAGCTGATAGAGAGAAGGGTTTTAAACCTGAAAATGCTATTGCATTTTTAAAATTATTACCTCTCCAAGAACTTATTGCATCTGTGATAGGGTTAAATCCTCTAAACACTAGGCGGCTTTATAGTGGTAAAGTGTGGGAATTATATCTTCAGTTAGTAGATGTATTCGGTTCAGAGTATAATGTTCTTATTGATGCTCCTATAAGTGAAATTGCAAGAGTTGCGCCAGATAAATTGGCTCATGCTATAGCTAAATTAAGAAGTGGAAGTTTTAAAGTTATTCCCGGATATGATGGTGTTTATGGGAAGATTATACTTTTTGAGGAAGATAATGATCAACTAAAGTTAAAAGACTTTATTTCTTCTTTCTAACTAGAAATTCTCTCCATCTACCATTTCTTAACCTTTTTATCACTCCTTTCCATCCCTCTTGATCTACAATATCAGTGACTATCATCCAGTCTATCTTTAATAATGCTGCTGTTACTATTACCAAGAATATGATTGATGCTATTGCTCCATATAAGCTTCCTCCAAGCCATAATCCCAAGATATCTATGAATGTTTTTCCAAATACTGCTATGAACATGCTTAAAGCTATTTTACCCAGTAGACATGCAAGTAAGAATTTAAAGAAGCTATATCTTATTAGGCCTAAAGGAATTATTATAACATCATCTGGTGAGGGGGTAATTGTAAAGATGAAGACTGCTAAGGCACCATACTTATCCAGTAATTGTCTTAGTCTTGCTATTCTATACTCGCTTTCTTCACCTATTAGTTTTCCACTTCCAAAACTCAATATATACACTATAACCTTTCCTACGGCTCCTCCAATTCCGCTTATTAGCCCTAGAAGTATTGGGTCTACTGGTAGATATGCTGCCATATAGAATACTGCAACAAGATACGGTATTGGAATGAAGGGTATTAAGTTTCCTAGCACTGATACTATGAAGGCGCCAATATACCCATACTCTATAACCATTTGTATAAGCCATTTTTCCATTTCTTCTAGCAATTAAGCTACACTCCAATCCATTACTAAATAGTTGAGACTATATTATTCTTCTCTAAGTATTTAGCTATTAGCATTATTGGAACTGGAAAAGCTTTTAAACTATTAAAAGAAACTTGATAATCGCCATAGACTCTCTATTGTAGAGCGGGGGCGATGATTTGGACTTCACTTCAATAATGCCTCTAATTATTGGTGTTCTTATAGTAGTCTTTGCTATCCTTGCAATTGAGATTCGAAATGTGGTTTATGCTATTATTTCTCTTTGTGCATTTAGCATTGTTTTAGCTATTGTTTTTATGTTTTTGAATGCTCCTCATGTAGCTGTTTTTCAGCTTGCTATTTATGCTGGAGCCATAACAGTTCTTTTCCTTATTACAATAATGTTGACTCGAAGAGAGGAGGTTGAACTTCCATGAAGTTGAATGAGATTCTAGGAGCAATTGCTGCTGTACTGCTTGCATATTTCCTGGCAAATCTTGTTACTTCTGGATTTGCAAGTTTAGGGATTTTTCCATATGCTATGAGGGCTTTTTGGTTAGTTCCACGCGGTAATTTTTATAGGTTAGGGGAGGCTATTGGTATTTTACTTTGGAATTCTAGGTCGGTTGATGTTTTAGCACAAGTTATCGTTCTATTTTCGGCTGCTCTTGGTGCTCTTGCACTACTTAGAATGGAGGAGAAGAGGAAATGACTTCTCAGTTGTATACCTTTATAGCTACTTCTGCTGTTTTACTTGCCATTGGCCTATATGGTTTAATGGTTAAGAGGAATATGATTAGACTCATAATTGCACTAGAAATTTTGATGAGTGCAGCTAACTTGAACTTCATAACATTAGCATCTTTTAGGGGTTTTGGTCTAGTAGATCCTCTAGCCCACGTATACGTTATTATAATAATGTCTATTGAAGCCTGCGTTATTGGTGTTGCCTTGACTTTTGTCATTAATGCTTATCGTCATTATAAGACACTTGATGTGTCTGAACTTAAAAAGTTGAGGTGGTAGAAGTGTTTACAGTTATTTTACCCATATTGATTCTTGTCTTTTTCGCTTTTACTACTCTACTTATAAGTAGATTGACTATGAGTTCCGATAAACTTAAGAATATTGAGAGTTACTGGGCAACTTTAGGATTCCTTCTTGCTCTTCTTGCCGATTTTAGCCTCCTAGGTCCTATTAATAAAAATAAGGTGTTAATTTATGTTCCATTTCAATATGCGAAACCACCTGTAGTTGGCTTTTTCGCAGTTGATTGGCTTGGCTTCTTTACTTCACTCATTTTTATAATTGTTGGTTTTCTTGCTTCAATACATTCTATAGACTATATGAGTCATGATACTGGACTTGACTACTATTACTCTCTCTTCCTATTGATGGTTGCAGGGATGGTTGGGTTATCCTTTGCAGGTGACCTTTTAACTTTCATAGTTTTTTGGGAGATGATGAGTGTTACTTCGTATTGCTTGGTTGGGTTTAGGAAGCATTTGTGGGAGCCTGTAGAGGCTGGTTTTAAGTATTTAGTTATGAGTGCATCTGGCTCAGCACTGGTTTTATTTGCAATTTCCATTCTATATGGATTAACTGGTTCTCTGAGCTTCGCACATATAGCTTCTTCAATGATATTTGCTGAACCTTCACGTCTATTATACTTGGTTGTAGCTTTGCTTATTGCTGGCTTCTGCGTTAAAGCTGCAGCTGCACCATTTCACTTCTGGCTTCCAGATGCTCATCCAGCTGCACCAAGTCCAATAAGTGCAATGCTTTCAGGAGTAGTTATAAAGACAGGTGTATATGCCTTAGTGAGAATTTTATATTTGTTCTTTACACCATCACTTGTCGACTATAGAGTAATTTTGGCTGTAATCTCTATTTTAACTATGACTGTTGGAAATGTATTAGCTTTATTGCAGAAGGATGTTAAGCGTTTGCTTGCCTATTCAAGTATCGGTCAAATGGGATATATTCTATTAGCTATGTCTCTTGGAACTGATTTTGGTTTAACTGGGGCCATGCTTCATGTTTTTAATCATGCCTTAATGAAGGGGCTGGCTTTCCTCTGTGCTGGCTCAATAATTCATATGGCTGGAACTAGAAACATTGATGAATTGATTGGTGTGGGTAGAAAAATGCCAGTAACTTCAGTCACCTTTATAGTATCTTTGTTAGCTTTAAGTGGAGTCCCGTTTCTAAATGGATTTGTCAGTAAATTTGTTATTTTCGCGGCGGCCTTTGAAGCAGGAGAATACTTACTAACGGTTATTGGGTTGTTGAATAGTGGTTTATCTGTTGTTTATTACTTAAGACTTATCCAGTTGCTGGTCTTGAGGGAACCTATAGACAGGATTAAAGATGTTAAGGAGGCTCCGATTATAATATTGATACCCCTCATTACCATGGCTTTCTTATGTGTATTATTTGGGATTTGGCCTGAGCCTGTCTATAGATTAGCTGAGGCAGCTGCAAATTCTGCTCTTGCAAGAGTTGAGTATATACAAGCAATAATTAAGCCATAATTTAACTCTGTATTTTCTCCTTTAATCTACAGAAAGCACATACTTTTTGTGATGTTGGATATCCACATTTGATACATTCATTAATTTCTAGATTTAGTATTCCAGTATAGTGTTTTTCTAGTGCTTTATGTATCTTCTTTGTAAAATTTCTTAATAGTGATATTTTCGATCCTGGTCTAATTTCTTCCAATTGCATAATTATCTTCTTGATTTTTAATGTTGGTGAATCATGTGCATAAGGGCATGATGTTTCAACATACTTTAGATTATTTATTAAACAATAAACTTGTGTTTCTAAATCTGAAATTTCGTATAGCGGCTTTATTCTTGCCATCATTTTCTCATGTTTTCTTGGTAGATATGGTCTTCTCTTGAGAAGCATGTCTATGTTCCCATCAATATAGTTTAATATCAGGAAGGTTACTTCATCGTCTAGAGTGTGTCCTGTCGCTATCTTATCTGCATTAATTTTTAATGCATATTCGTTTAGCACTCTTCTCTTAACAAGGCCACAAATTGAGCATGGAGGCCTTCTAACCTTTTTTGTTGCTTCTTCAATTGTGAATCCATGTTCTTTTTTAACAGAAATAATCTTATATTCAATCCCTATCTTTGAACATATTTGATTGAAGATTTCTCTACTTTCTTTCGAGTATTTCCCTATTCCTAGATCTATATGTACTGCTATTAACTCATTAGTATCTCCAAGTATTTTAGTCAATGCATCAAGCATTGCAATACTGTCCTTCCCTCCTGAGACGCCAATTAGTATTTTCTCTTTAGGTTTAATCATATTGTATTTTTTTATTGTCCTACTGATTCTATTAATAAAATATTCTTTGAAATGATTTTTGCATAACCAAATACCTGCATACCTTAATAGTATAAATGCTCTTGATTTACATAATGAACATTTCCTTATCTTTTTCATTTACTGCTCACCTTTTATAAGACTGCTTCATTTACTTGAGCCTTCTAGATCTCTAAACTATCATTAGACGAGAAAATTAAAAACGTCATCCTATTTAAAGGATATAATGTAAAAAAGGATATAATGTAAATTTGATTATTCACTTATGTCCTGCACAGTAGAGAAAAAGAAATTCGCATGTCAACTTGATAAGGCTAAAGACTATTCAGCGTAGAGACATGGTACATTTAGCCGATGTCAGCGAGATTATTGAGGACCTATGTTGTCGAGAGTTCAGAGGGGAATCTAAGAGTTCTCTTCTAGCAAGAAGTGTGAGGTATTTTTGAAAACTTAAAATGGAATTAGACATGTCAAGTTAATGATTCCAAAATTAAAATGTATAAAAGCATGTCAAGATTGTTGAAAGAGTCAACACTATAACCTCAACAATACAATTAGTCTGTATGGTAGGTTAAAAGTTGAGATGGATAGCATCCCAATTAAAGAAGCTATGTTTACAGTTTAAGATACTGGACTTTATCAGAAACTTCATTCAAGGATAAAGAAAGAGTTTTGAAATGGTTGATAAATCTCTAAATAAGGATTTTATCTTTGCAAAAAGTATGATGATCTTTCTAATTGAAGCAAAAATTGTTCGTAATGAGATTTCTTCTGATAGAATCTCTATAATTCTCCCACTAGTTATTCACTCTTTTCATGGATTTCACTCTCTCAATAAGCGCAAAAGATAAAAATAATATAGCACTCAACATTTAGAGACAAGATTATAATGAAATTTGGTGGTGCACCAAATGTTTCGCCCAGTAGAAATGAAGAAAATACAAATAATCCTTATTAAGAAATATTTTGAGCCTGTAATGGAAGCATTGATGAAAACAGGTGTACTTCATCTAATCGATGCAGTCGAAGAAGTAAAAGAGTGGGAGAGAGAAGGACTTATTGAAGAAGTTACAGAAAAAATTTATGAAGCACCCACTACTAGATCTAAAATAGAAAGTCTTTTAAAAAGAGTCTCCGATTTTATTGAGAAATTGTATGTTTCACCTAAACCCGTTATAGTGGATCTCTTCAAAGGAAGGTCTGTTGAAGAAATTTTTAAATTAATTGAAGAAAAATTAGTTGAAATTGAAAAGGATTATTTAGCTTTTACTGATAAAGTTGAAGATGTAAGGTCAATTGAAGCTAAATATAAAGAACTTCAATCAAAGCTTCAGTCACTAGAACATTTACCGGAAACTTCAACTAGAAGGAAAGCAGCGGTCAGAAGTTTAAAACTAGTGGAAGCTGAATTACATACTAAAACCAAGCTTCTAAAAGATGCTCTAAAAGTACTTGCTGATAAACATGGTGATTTTCTACTAGGAACCAAACAGTTTCTAGAGAGGTTATTAATGATTGAAGAATCTAAAAAACTTGTTATGCATACAAGATTTATATCATTTATTGAAGGTTGGATTCCGTCTAATGAAGCTGAGAGAGTGGTAAAAATTGTCCAGGAAGCCTCTGAAAATACAGCTATAATTAGTGTTTCAGATCCAGAGGAGCATGATCAAGTACCTGTAATACTTAGAACTCCCCGTTTCTTTAAACCCTTTGAAAGCTTGGTTAAAACTTATGACATTCCATCATATCATGAGCTTAATCCATCAGTTATAGTAGCTATAACTTTTCCACTAATATTTGGATTGACATTCGCTGATGTAGGTCATGGATTAATTCTAGCTCTAGTTGGTGCGGCGATGATTTATTTTAAACGTAAAGGGCTACCTCCATCAGAAATGATTGAATTACTTGTCAAAGGTGCAGAACTTTACGTATTATGTGGTATTGCCGCGATTGTCGGTGGATTAATGTTTGGAGAAATGTTTGGTTTCCATCTTTATGATATACTTGGAAAAGCTTTCAAACATCCACCATTAGGTTTTATCTTGGAAAGTATTCCTGGTATAGGAGAGGTGTTCAGTCCGTTAGAGAATCCTATGAAAATGTTTAAATTGGCATTGATTGTTGGAGCTTTTCATATAAGTCTAGGTTTAATTTTAAGCACGATTAATGAGCTTCTTCTCAAAGAATATAAGAAAGCCTTCTTCGGTTCAATTTGTTGGCTATGGTTTTATATCGGTTTCATATACTTGGGGTTATATAAGTATAAGTTTAACATAGATAAATGGATTTCAGGAATATCTTCTTCACCACAAAACCCTATACCTCTCACTTTAATCGCAGTTTTATTGCCAATAGTTTTAATGTTTCTTGGAATGATTATTACAGAAGGATTTATAGATGGATTTGCACACACCTTTGAAGCGTTAATAAGTTCATTGTCACATACAGTTTCTTATGGACGAATATTAGCTCTCTCCCTTTCTCATGGAATACTTAGCAGATTATTGACAGCAGCTATTCCTGCATTGGGAGCACTTGGCTACTTTATTCTCGCAATTGGAACAATATTCTTAGTAATGGCATTGGAGGGTCTAGTTTCATTCACGCATGTTCTCAGATTAACATGGGTTGAATTTGGCTTTAAATACTTTCACGGTGGAGGGATGGAATACAAGCCTATGAAATTTATAGGTGAGAGGGGAGATTAAATGTTTTTTCGATTAATAACTCTTATAAGGATAACAATCTTTTCTATAAGTGGTGATTGTTGGGGGTGTGAAGCGTGGATTCGGTGATTATGGGCTTGCTTGGAGTATTGATGGCTAGTTGTGCACCGATAAGCGGAGCTGCATATGGTATTATCACTGCTGGAGTATCAATGGCTGGTGCTGGCACTGAGCGGCCTGAAATAGTTACTAAGGCGCTTCTAGCAGTGGTTCTAGCAGAGGCTATTGGAATTTACGGGCTTCTTACATCTATAATGCTAATTACAGAAATTGAAACTATAATCGCCTCTTACGAGGCGGCTGTTAAGGCTCTTATTGCTGGAGGAATAATGGGTGTCTGTGGACTTGTAGCTGCTATAGCAATTGGATATACGGGTTCAGCTATGGCTGGTGCTGGCGTTGAGCGGCCTGAAATAGTTACTAAGGCACTTTTAGCAGTGGTCTTAGCGGAGGCTTTAGCAATCTATGGACTATTGATCTCAATAATGATGATTGGTACTATTTAGGTGGTAAGTAGAGCTGTGTCAAAGATAGATAAAGAGAAGAAAGAGTCAGAACGTGTCGACCTTTATAATTCGCTTCAAGAGGCTCTGCAATTAACTGGGAGAATCGATAGGAGAAGAATTATAAAGGCCAAGATGAATCGAATAAACAGTTTCTTAAAAATGAGACGAATGAGAGACGAGAGTCTATCAAGAATGTTCATGCTGGTGAGTAGACATAAGTATATCTTGAAGTATAAACCATCACGTCTCTATCGTTTAAGGTCTTCTGTTAAGCGTTTAGTGATCAAAATTGTTGACAAATTTTCTTCATGTTTTTCTTTAATATTGTCTCCACTTTCTCCTCCCCCTGTTATGCATTCAAGCTCTCGCACATTTTCATATAAAGAGCTTCAGTCTTGGAGCCGGAGTTTCTCCATAAAACTTATGGGTCAAATTAAAGAGAGAATGGAGAAATGGCGGGAAGAATTAGTTAGATCTTCGAAGTTTAGGGCATATGTTGAGAAGGAGAAGAAGAGACGCGTTGAGAGGCGTGAAAAATCTATTAAATTATTGAAGTCTGCATCAACCAAGGCTGTTCAAAAGGGGAAGGATACAGCCTTCAAGTATGTTAAGTGATTTAATAAATAATGTTTTTACGAATAACCTCCGGTGGCAATCCATATGCCTTACCGTAGGCTATTATCTTTATGTTTTTTGCTTCAAACCACTTTGTGCCAAGGAATGTCAAAACTAAACTTAAATCGTATGGAAATGGCTTTCTCCATAATCTTTTGTAGCTTTGAAATAGATATCTGTTAAATTCCTTCTCTAAGTCTGGTATTCCCCCTCCTTTCATTAAAATGTCTAATGTTTTATCAAATAACTCTGAATAATGTTTGCTCAACATTTTTTTAAGTGATCTTTCAATATTTTCTTCTAGAAATCCGTTTTGCAATGTTTTTGTTGACACTTTATACGTGCTTGGAATGATGTTTTCAACCATTTCATTCCAACTTAACTTCAAATTTTTCCCTCTTAAGACGTTTTTAACATTACACAAATCAATTTCTATTCCCAAGATTTTTCTGACTGCCTTCATGTCGCTTCTTCCAAGCTTTTTGGCTTGATGTAAGAGGTCTTTATATACTATTTTATCCAGAGCTGCTTCTAAAATAACCATTTCATCCGTCTCTCTTTTTATTAGTTCCTCTAGTCTTAAGTGTATGCCCCTAATGATAAATAGTCTCAATAATTCCCTTAGATTTCTTGTTTCTTCATATACGCTGATGTAATCTTCTATCTTCAAACCCAATGGAACTGGCACTAGATGTTGTCTCAGCCTATCTGAGGTTAAGTTTAAATGTTTACATCTCATGGCTGCTTTCACATTTTCGCTTTCATATCTTATTAGGCTAAAGGCAACAAACCTACAAGCATCTTCGGGGAGCCATCGCAATAGCTTTTGAAAGGCCTTAAATAGACCGTAAATTGCTGATTTTTCAACTTCTATTGGAGTCGGAGTTCCCTTCTTCTCCTTTAATAATTCACCGTATGGAGTTGTCAATAAATGACTACAGAATTCATCGTATGTTGCATTTAGCATTATATTGTATTTTTCAAGTGTCAACAACTCTCTCTTTAATCCCCTAAGCTTTGCGTTGATGAATCCATATTTAATGATTCCAGACAATTTCAGTCACTCCAATCTTGTAGTTTAACCCTTAATGTAATCACTTGTTTTCTTTATAAATCCATTACTAATCCTTCTTGATGGGTGTGATTAGCGTATATGCAATTATAATGAATAACCACACTATGATTCCAGTAACCATCCCAATATTTGCAGATGTTTTATTATGCATGCTTCCAATAAAATATCCTAATAATATAAATGGAATCATCAGTGCCAAGAGTAGGGTGCTCTTTATCATTAGAACGTTAAACAGCTCCTTCCTCTTTCTGATAATCTCCTCTATCTCCTCCTCTTTTTGGACCGTTATCTTTATCTCGCGCTTCTTCACATCATTTTTTAAAAACTTTTTCTTTAGAATCGGTTTCTCGGTCACTATAACTGAATCTTGTATAACCTCGCTTAAACTGTTAAATGACCTTTCATAGGATCTATTAATTCTGCAAGCTATACTAATTGCACTTAGTGGAACCCATTCTTCACCAGTTATCCACTTTTCAACCTCATTCTTTGATGCTTTAACTTCAAGCAGAAATTTTTCCAGGCCAATGGTTCTGATGGCTGTTTTTAGGGCTTCAATAACCCTTGGAGTAGGCTCTACAAACATTTTTTCTCCCAATAACCTGTTAATTAGTACAGTTTCTTAAAAATTTTGTAATGGTTGGAACTCTTCTCCGGTTCCTTTGTAAAACTTGGAGAACCATTCAACCCACATTAGCCTTGTGGTGTGAATAAATATAACTAAACCTTCAAGTAGCATTGTGGCAATTGTTCCGATCGCCAAAATTAATATGCTTCCTCCAGACATGTTTACAAACATACTGCTCATTAAAGAGTGTGCTAAGGATAGGGCTAAAAGTCTACCGTATGAAATAGTATTGCTTAGTGAGGATATTGCTGCTTCAAACGTTAGAGAGAATCCTTCAGTTGGATCTCCTGTTACTATTTTTCCGAAGAACATTAACATTAATGGTAGAAGTATTCCAAATAATGTTAGCGGGTTTTTAATCCAGGCCATTATGTCTAATTTGTTAATGAAAATAGAAATTATGAAGCCAACGTAAAACCATAACCAACAGCCCGGCTCAATGAAAGCTTCAAGGTACTCTCGATTCATTAGTTTGTTAATTAAATTAATCATGAGTCCTGAGGAAAGATGAATTGATGCCACTAATAAACTGAGCTTGAGCATGGTCATTGGTTGTTCGATTGGGCTAAATGGAAACCTTATTCCTATAGGCTCTGGAATAGTTATTTTAAATGGTAATGTTTTTATGTGATAGCCGAAAAACTCTTCAAAAATTATTCCTGAAATGATTGATGCGATTCCACAAAGTAGAAATAGACTGCCGTTTTCGATTACATAGTTTATCATCTCACTGCCCTTGATTCCTTTTTTATCTGCGATTAAGGCTGCTATTCCAGTGATGGCTAATAATATTCCGTGACCGATGTCTGCGAACATTATGCCAAATATTAACGGGAAGAAGAATGCCATTATTGGAGTTGGATCTATTTCATCATAGGCTGGTATTCCGAAGGCTCTAACTATGCGTTCAAACGGTCTTAAGATCCATGAATTCCTTAATATTACTGGAGCTTCCTCATGTTCCGGTTCTTCAATTTCAAGTACACATTTTCCATCTGTAACTTTTTTAATGTCCTCGATGACTTTTTCAATATCGTTGACGGGTATCCACCCTTCAATATATGTCGAATTAGATCCTCTGGGCATACCATTTATAGGTATGAGATTTTCCCATCCATTAATTTCATTGATAAATCCTGAAAGATGAAATGAATTACTACTCAGTATGCCAATTACTTTTTCTTTATGATCCTTTCTTACCAACATCTTAACCTTAACCATTCTTATGGCCCTCATAATCCCTCGAAATATACTGAAATATTACAGAATATATAAATATATTGCATTAACTGTAAGTTTAATATTCTGAATTAAGGAAGAATAGAAATATTCATTTTAATCTATTTTGATAGTATATGTATAGTGAATCCTTATGGGGAAAATTACTACTATTGAAATTAACGATAATGCTTTAGCTTATATTGAAGTAGCGTTGAAGTCTGGTCGCTTTCGCCATTTAAAGGAATTTGTAAATTATTGCCTTAATTTAGCAGTAATCTATACTTTAGATGAGTGGGATATAAATCGTGGAATATTCTATATCCATCCATGTAGGGTTTCTATTGTTCCTGCAGATTTACTTACTGAGCTACTCAACCTTATTCCTGAAGATAAAAGAAAAGAGGCTGTTGAAAGTATGTCTTCGTGTTTGAGACCTCGCATCCACTTTTGGCGTTTTTCACCTAAAAAACCTGAGCATAGAAAGAAGATTCTAGAGTTTCTGACTCTTCATGGTTTTGGCAGATTTTCTCTTCATGACAATGTTATTGAAGTTTCTTATCCAGTTTTACCATTAGATATTGTTCAAGGCTTATTAGAATCATTACTTAATACTAAACTTGAAATCTTAGAGTACTCAAAAGTAATCTATATATTCAAGATTAAGGACTCGCAACCGTGAGATTGAAAGTGTGTCTCTGTAAACGTTACTTTTTTATATTCTTCACCATCTCTTTCTATTTGAACTGATATCCATGTAGTTAGTGGCTGTGATTGGGGGTATAATGATTGATTCCCTATTCTCCATGGCTGTGCTGGCTGATACCAATAATAGGTGCCTTCTCAATGCCTCTTATGGCAAAGATTAATGAAAAAGCTAGAGATTACATAGCAGTTCTAACCGGATTTCTAGCTGCAGTTATGGCAGCTTCCATGATTCCACCAGTTATTAACGGTGAGATATTCATCCCCGGCAAAGGTATGGTTCCCATACCAGCTGACTGGAGACTTGAGTGGATGATTGTTCCTGGAGTTAAGATTGATGTAGGTGTTCTTGTAGATCCGTTAAGTGTCTTGATGGCTAATGTTGTTGCCTGGATTTCATCTCTAATCCTAGTTTATAGCTTAGGTTATATGCATGGTGAGAAGGGTTTGACTAGATACTGGTTCTTTATGAACTTCTTTATTGGAAATATGCTTCTTCTAGTCATGTCGGACAATATTCTTCAAATGCTCTTCGGATGGGAGGGCGTGGGTGTATGTAGCTATCAGCTTATTGGTTTCTGGTATAGTGACAAGCGTGAAAAATGGGTTGGGAATATTCCTCCATCTCATGCTGGTATGAAGGCTTTTATTATGACTAGGGCAGGAGATGTAGCTTTAATGATTGCAAGTTTCATAATTTTTACTCAGGCTGGAACCTTTAATTTTATGGAGCTTCAAAAAAATCATGAATGGATAGTTGAGTTGGCTAAGCTCGGACTACTCATACCTGTTGCGATAATCATGTTTGGTGGTCCAATAGGTAAGTCTGCTCAATTTCCATTACATGAATGGCTTCCAGAGGCTATGGCTGGCCCCACTTCTGTTTCAGCCTTAATACATGCGGCGACAATGGTTAAGGCTGGAGTATACTTTACTGCTAGGGTTTTTCCAATTTTCACTGAAAGTTTTAGATTAGCTGTTGAGGGAGTTCACGATGGTGTTCAAAGCGTAATACTTGCTGCTCAAAATCAATTCTTCTTGACCGTTGCGTGGATTGGGGCATTTACAGCTTTTCTAGCTGCTTCTCAAGCAATGGTTGCTAGAGAGTTAAAGAAAGTTTTAGCTTACTCAACTGTTTCACAGATAGGCTATATGATGCTTGGTCTTGGTGCTGGTGGCTTGGCTGGAGAGTATGCAGCTTATGGTTATGTAGCTGGTGTTTTCCATTTAATGAGCCATGCAATATTTAAAGCATTACTGTTTATGGCTGCAGGATCTGTATTACATGAATGTGAAACACCTGACATGTTTAAAATGGGTGGAATAAGAAGAGAGATGCCTATAACCTTTATATGCATGTTAATTGGAGCTCTATCTCTCTCCGGTATCCCTCCATTAAGTGGATTCTGGAGCAAAGAGGCAATTTTTGGAGCTTGCTTTAAGTCTGGTCAATATGCGTTGCTTGCCTTAGCAGCTATAACTGCTGCAATGACTTTCTTTTACAGTATAAGGATGATAAGTATAACATTTCTTGGTAAGAAGAGTCACCATTTAGAGGAGCTTGAACATCATGGTCATCATATACATGAGGTTCCTCCGGTAATGTGGGTTCCATATGCAATATTAGCGATTGCAACCATTGCTATTGGGGCTATGGGCCTAGAATTTGAGCATATGCTACATGAGTTTCTTGAACCATCAATACATCCTCATCATAACCATAAATTAAAGACCATATTTACACTTGCAGGGGCTGCTAAGGCTCCAGCTGGAATACCTGTACAACTTATAACTCTTGCTTTAACAGCTTCAATGCTACTCCTTGGTGGAGTACCTGGATATTTAATGTATGTCTCAAAGAAAGTTGATCCTGAAAGATTTGTTAATAAATATGGTTTGAAGCCAATCTATAGCTTCCTCCGGAATAGATGGTATATGAATCCAACTTACTATAAAGTATTCGTTTATTCATTAATCGATCTAAGTGTAATTCTCTTCAGAAAGCTTGAAAGAGCAGTAATTGATAGAATGAATTATAGGGTTGCTAATGGAATTATGAGTTTAAGTCAAGGGCTATTTAGAGGTTTAGAACAAGCTGTAATTGATAGGATAAATTATGTTGTTGCAAATGCAACTATAAGAGCAAGTTTAAGCTTGTTCAGGGATTTGGAGATTAGAATAATTGATGGTGGAAATTATGCGATTGCAAGAGCTACAGTGTTCTTCTCAAACATGTTTAGGAGGATACAGACCGGAATATTGTCCTATAATATGCTTGGTATTACTGTGGGCCTCTTGGCCATTGGCGCTCTACTAATTCTATTAGGGCTATGAAGATACCATAATCATTGTACCTTTAAGCTCAGTCTAAGTTGATAATCCTAATTTCTTTGACACCATCCTCTTCCTAACTTCACTTAGCGTTTGTATGATATTCACCTACTTTTGTTATTTGTTTCAAAAAAATTAAGAGGAAAAAAGCGAATTGACTTATAGGGTAGACGTAAAATCTAAGGAGGAGTAGTTTCAAGTGTTACTAGTTTCTTGCCTTTATTTATGGTGGGGTTAATGATAGAAGTTAATGGGTCTATTGGAAGTGGCAGTGGTACAGTCTTACGCTTATCATTGTTTTTGTCAGCTGTTTTAAATGAGGATCTGCACATTTTCAATATTAGAGCGAAGCGTAAACCTTCAGGTTTAAAGCCTCAACATCTTAAAGCTGTTTTGATTGCAGCAAGGCTATGTAATGCTCATGTTGAAGGAGCTTTTCTGGGTTCAGATGAACTTTACTTTAAGCCTAAGGGTGTCCGGGGAGGAAAGTTTACCATTGAAATTGGAACTGCTGGAAGTATTCCGATGATTATTTTAACTGTTCTCCCAATATGCATTCTAGCTGACAACTCAGTTGAGATCGACATTATAAAAGGAGGGACAGATGTTCACTTCTCTCCTACTATAAATTATATAAAACATGTTCTATTGCCAGTTTTGAGGAAATTTAATGTTGATGCTTCAGTTGAAGTGTTAAAGTATGGGTATTATCCTAAGGGGATGGGATGGGTCACCCTAAGAGTTTTTCCAGCAGATAGACTTAAATCAGTATGCCTTGACCGAAGAGGTAGACTTGATTATATTAGAGGTATTTCTGTATGTACTTTTCTCAAGGAGAGACGAGTTGCTGATCGTCAAGCTAAATCTGCACTAAATTTATTGAGGTCTGAAGGTATCAATGTAGATGTCAATATTGATGTGGTCTATGACTTCTCAAATCCCTTTCAGAAAGGTAGCTCTTTAACTTTATGGGCTGAGTTTAATGGGGGATGTAGATTAGGGTCAGATGCTATTGGAGCCCTTAGAAAGCCTAGTGAAAAAGTTGGTAGAGAAGCCGCTAAGAAGCTTTTAGTCGAGTTAGCTTCTAATTCAACTGTGGATATTCATTTAGCGGATATGCTGATTCCATATATGGTGTTGGCTAAAGGCTCCTCTTCTTTTCTAGTTAGAACTGTAACTGAGCATCTTTCAACTAATATTAGATTGATGAGGATGTTTCTTGGTGTTAATTTCAAAGTTACTAAGATAAACGGTGTCTTCAAAGTTGAATGTTCCTAGAGGTGATGGAATGTATAGAGTGAGGATTAGAGGGATCTATGCTACTGCATTAACTAAGATTTTTTTAGATGAAAATTTTGAAATTGTTCAGCCTTCAATTGTGATTGAAAAGAGATTCAATTTGTATGATTCACCGAAACCTTATGATGTTGATATTTATGATAGAATGGATAAGCAAGGTGTAAATATTTTGTGTTTACCTGAAATTAAAAACTCTATAGTCTCCATTCTTCATAGCAGATTGATAGATGCAATTATTAGATACTGGAAACCTCAAGTTAACGCTATATACAAGGGGGTGGTCAGAGAGATTGACAAGTCTAGAGGAATATGTTATGTGGAGATAGAGCCTAAGGTCTTTGGAATTTTAAAGGATAGTAGTGTTTCTATTGGCAACGAAATTATTGTTCAAGTTGATAGAGAACATCTGGGTGGTAGATATGCTTTCTTATCAACAGACATTAAGATTCCTGGTAACTATGCAATTTTGATACCTAAGGAGACTGTTAAGATTAGTAGAAAAATTAAGGATCCCGATAAACGTTCATTTCTGATGAAGCTTGGTCAAGAGTTAAAGCCTAGAGGTTGGGGTATTATTTGGAGGTCGGCTGCTCTTTCAGTTTCTAGGGAGGAATTAAGAGATGAGATTTCAAGACTCCTTGATAAATATAACTCATTTGTTAACAAGGCTAGTAGTGTTAACGCTCCATCTATTTTAATGAATGGATTAAATTTCTTAGATGTCGAATTTCCATCTGAATCTAAGAGAGTTCTCGATGATATTCGTAGTAGGGTGTCCCCAACAATACCTGGCCATCATTATTTGAAGTCATTTAACATTGAACTCTCAACCCTAGTGGATATGGCTGAATCACTTCTAAGAAAAGGTTCTAGTGTTGAAGAGGTGATGAAGCGTTTTAATCAGATATTATCTACTAATCTACCTCAAGAGGATGATGAAATCTCAATTAAACATGTAAAATTAGATGGAAAGATTATAAACATTGGACCTGCGAGAATTGAATATTTCGATGAGTCTACTGGTGCTATTGAGTTAAAACGTGTTATTACTAGTCCTGGTGTTTATGATGGATTAAATATTAAGAAGTCTCCAGGTGATTATGCTATAACAAGAGCTATGATTGGAGGATGGTTTTTAGAAACTAAATATTTCTCCAGTAGTGGTGAGTTTAAAGGTGTATATATTAATATTAATACGCCAATAGAAATTTATTCGAATTTTATTCGATATGTCGATTTAGAGGTTGATGTCTGTGTTGATTATAAGGGTAATGTTTCTATTCTGGATAGAGATAAATTATATGAAGCATTTAGGATGAATATAGTTTCTGAAAATTTATTTAGGAAGACTGATGAAATAGTTAAATTCATTCTTGATGAAAGAATTCCTAGTATTCTAGCTAATGGAAGTCGATTTTAATTTTCACAGATATGTATGATCTGTTGTAGCATAAATGTTTTATATATTTAGTATAGACTGCATAATGCAATTGATTGACGCTGAATTTGGGAGGGTTATCTCATGACGGGTCCAATAAGTCTCCTCATTCAAATCTTAGTTATACCCTTAATTTTCGTTCCAATAGTCTATTTTTCTAGTAAACGTCTTGGCTGGAAAACTGGTTGGCTTGCATTTATTCCATTGGCTTACACTACTCTCATTACGTTATATCTAATAGATTATGTTTCGAAGAATGGAACGGTTTTTGGGGTTTGGCCACTTGCTCCATCTGTAGGTTTAAACTTTGGATTAATGGCTGATGGTTTAAGTACACCTATACTGTTCACTATAGCATTGCTTTGTACTGTCGTAGCAATTTACTCGATGCCCTATATGGAACATAAATTGGGTGAGCATGGATCTGGTCATGGAGCTTATTATGCATTGTATCTATTATATGCGGTGGGTATGCTTGGCACTGCTATGGCAACTAACTTAATACAATTTTACTTCTTCTGGGAATTAATGCTTGTTCCTTCATGGGCTTTAATTAACATTTGGGGTTATGGTGAAAGAGAGAAAATTGCCTTGAAATACTTCATATATACTCACATTGGTGCATTATCTTTATTGGCAGGTATCTTAGCTGTCTATGCGGCTTTTGGAACCTTTGACATACCTGTATTATTATCACTAGTTCATGAGGGACCGCATTCACCAGAACTTCTACGATGGATTGTATTGGCAATGTTTCTTGGATTTGCAGTGAAAATGGCAGTTGTCCCATTACATACATGGCTTCCAGATGCACACGCAGAAGCACCTACACCGATCAGTGCTCTTTTATCTCCTGCAATGATTGGACTTGGAGGCTACGCCTTAGTTAGATTAGCTTTCGCTGTATTCCCTGAAGTCTTTGAACAATTCAGCTTGATCTTTAGTGTCTTAGCTTTAATTACAATGGTTTATGGTGGTGTTATGGCTTTAGCTCAAGATGATATAAAGAGGTTGTTAGCATATTCAAGTGTTTCTCAGATGGGATATCTTTTGTTCGGAATTGCTAGCAGTTATCCTCAGGGAATCAGTGGCTCAATGTTTCATTATGTTAGTCATGGTACCTGCAAAGCTATTCTATTCATGATGGCCGGTGCTATTATACTTGAAACTCACGGTATACGGAGTATAAAGAAACTTGGGGGCTTAGCTAGTAAAATGCCCCTTACCGCCATCTTTACATTAATAGGCTTCCTGGGTATTGCTGGTACACCGCCCCTAAATGGTTTTCAGAGTGAATGGCTGATTTTTACTGGTGCATTTGCTGGAGCTATTGAGGCTCATGATACAGCTCGTTTAATCATAACTATTGTTGCATTGATAGGTACTGTTTTAACTGCTGGATATGCCTTATGGACTATTAGAAGAATATTCTTTGGACCTTTACCAGAGCATTTAAATGAAGTTCATGAAGCTCCATTACTTGTAACTGTTCCAATGCTTATCTTAGCATTTGCCACTGTAATTTTAGGAATTTATCCTACACCATTACTGAGGCTTCTCTCAATGTTCTTTGGCTAACAATTTTCTCCTTAATATCAATGGTTTTATGTTTAGTGTTTCTAATTTTACTCCTGCTGTATGGAGATTTCTTAGTGTCCAGATGGTTGCAACTCCTTGAATTTCTCCTTTCTCCCTATATATTGATCTCCATTTTAAGCTTGTCAGTTTGCTTCTACTTTTATATGAAATTTTCTGAATGTTTTCTGCCCTCACGATGTCAACGATTTCTCCACTTCTAATTTCAAAGCTACCAATAATTTCTCTTTTTGTTGCATGAACTTTTATTCTCCCTTCAATTTCTGGGAAAAAGTTTTTTCCATTAAAGTATTCAGTCATTATTGTTGGGAAATTTCTTGCTATTGCTATTAGGAGAAATTTTCTGAAAACATTTAATGACATTATGCCATCGATTTTAAAGAGTGTTTCTCTCTTTATTCTTTCAATGTCTCTCTCGCTTAGACATTTGTCACAAATTACTTCTTCACTTTCTTTTCCACAATAAACACATCTATTCTTCTCTGTATTCAACTGCTTTCCTCCCTATCTATTGTATGTTGTTAACTTGATCTATCTGCAAAATATTTTGTGTATTTCTTTGGTTTCAATTTTTCTATTATATAGTTGAAGGCAGCTTCAGTGTCTGTATCTCCACACGTGTATACATCAACTGTTGCATAATTATGGTTTGGCCATGCATGAATGGCTATGTGGGATTCCATTATTATTGCTATGGCTGCAACATAATCTTCAACATTGTAGGATTCCACTTGACATAGAGTTGCCTTTGCTACTTTAACTGCTTCTATTACAACTTCTCTGATATATTCATGGCTACTTAAGAGTTCCTTCGGACAGCCATAGAGGCTTCCATATATATGACGGCCTATCGCCCTCCCAACCAAGATTTGAGTGTACATTTCACCTAGTCTTTTTTAAAGATTAAAACTTACTTAAAAAGCTTTCTACTCGGAAAATTTTCATTTTAATTGATTTTCTCACTTTATTTCTCAGTTTTTTCTTTTTTCTTCTAATCGTTTTTGAGTTATTTTTCTCTTCTCTTCTTATTTTTAATTTTTTTGAAAATTAGCTCGCCAATTTTCATTTTCTCTTCTTTTTTGTTTCTTTTTTGAGCTAAATCGCTTATTTAGGCTCTTTTCCATAGTGGATGGAAATGTGTCTTTAATGGTTTTGTTATTGATTTTAAGGTGAATTAATGATATATAGAATGTTAATAGATATGCTATGCTCAGTGATATTGAAATACTTTGATATTGGAGGTAGTTGACACCTAGAATCGATCTACCTATAAATAGTATTGAAAGATCATTTGTTAAGTTTAAAAGTAGCATTGAGAAAGTGAATATTGGATATAGGTTGCTTATTCCCTCCATTTTTTCATACTTCTTACTTGATGTTGATTTAAAGCACACGGCACTTAAGGCTAAGGACATTAACCACACTATTATATAGAGAGTTGCATAAATTGCATTGACTACTAATGACCAAGTAATGGTTTCTAATAGATTTCTCGTAAATATCCACTTTACAGCTGGATTTTCTTCAATTATTTTTCCTGAATGTACTCCAATTATTGTTATTGTTGAAATTATAAGTAAAATGTCGAAGTATATTATCCAGAGTAATAATGCTTTCTCTAAGTTTTGACTTATAGCTTTAAATGCTATTTTTATGTGTTTTCTTTCCTTGGAAAGCATTTTCTTGAGTCCTTAAATACCTTTTAATTCTCAAAATTAAGGGACTGAAATTAGTATTAAAATTTCACTATCAGTGTTTGTTCTTTCAATGATTTTATTTGCTTTACTATTTGTTACAAGTAATCTGTTTGTTTTAATTGTATTATTACTTTTCATGTTTGTGTTGAAAATTTTGGATTTTGACTTGGTTTTTCTTCTTATAGGTGTTTATTTACTTAGTTTGGTTGTCGGCTTATCTTTGAATCCTCCGTGGTAGATGAAATTTATTTGGATATTGTTCCATTTTATTTAATAGGGTAGTTATGGCTTCTATAAGACTATTTGGTACCTCTGGTGTACGTGGTGAGATTAACAAGTTTTTGACTCCTAATTTAGTTTTCAAACTTTCAAGAGCTTTTGCAATTTTTATTGGAGGATCTGGAACTGTTGCTGTAGGTAGGGATGTGCGCTTACATTCACGTATGTTGTTTGAGACATGTATTGCTGGTTTATTGTCTTGTGGAATAGATGTTATTGATTGCGGTATCTTACCAACACCTGCACTTCTTCAAGTTACTAGGAGTTTTAATTTAGATGGAGCAATTATGATTACAGCTAGTCATGTTCCACCTGAATTTGGAGGAATACTTTTCTTTCTTGGAGATACTGCGGAATTGACTAGAGAGGAGGGTAAGGTCTTAGAATCCTTAATTTCTAAGGATTTGAATGGGCTATCTTTTAATCCTGGTGAAGTTGTTAAAATTGATGAATATGATATTCTTGAAATTTATTACAGATCTATAATTCAACTTATAGATGTTAATCGTGTTAGGGGTTTAGGATGTAGAATAGTTTTGGATTTATGTAATAGTGCTCAATCTCTTTATCTTCCATTTATTGCTAGAGAGTTTGGTTGTGAAGTTTTATGTGTAAATGATTTTCCTAGTGGATATTTTCCTGGACGTGGACCTGATTTGCATCCTGATTTACTTGGAATGACTTCGCGGCTAACTAGTATGGTGGAAGCTGACTTCGCCTTAGCTACTGATGGTGATGGTGATAGATGTCTCTTTGTTGATGAGTTAGGTAGAGTGTTATGGGGTGATGTTGTTGGTTGTCTTTTTGCTCGTGAAGAATTATCGTGTAGGGGTGGTGGAGTTATTGTTTGTCCTATAAATACATCAAATCTTGTTTTACATGTTATAAGGGAGTTTAATGGCGAGGTCATTTTTACAAGGATTGGACCTCCTGAAATTGCTTCCTCGATTAAGTCTCTAGATAAGGTTGTTTTTGCTTTTGAGGAATCTGGGAAGTATATTTGGCCTGAAAATATGCTTTATGGTGATCCTGCACTAGCGCTTGGAAAGATGTTGGAGATTTTAATTAAATATGACTGCTTAAGTAAGGCTATAGAGATGTTTCCAAGTTTCCATCAAGTCAAATATAAGGTTTCATGTCCTGAAGGGATTAAGGATAAAGTTTTAGACTATGTTAAATCTAGACTTGATAACCTTAATTTTAGGGAGATTATCAATATTGATGGTTTAAAAATTGTTTTTGATGATGATAGTTGGCTTTTGTTAAGACCTTCAGGGACAGAACCTGTATTTAGAATTTTTAGTGAAAGTTTAGATGCAGATTGTGCTGAAGAACTTGCTTCCCTCGGCTTAAATATGGTTAGGGAAGCTATAAGGAAGTTATCTAAATAGATCTTTTTCTTCTGGATAGATTAGTTCTTGAGCTGTTCCATCTCCTCTTGGATAATCATATCCTCTGATTATGACAACTGGTATTCCATCAGCCTTACCCATTGCTAGTTCTGCTGCAGCTGCTAATTCATCAGCAATTGCCATCTGAGTTACTCTTAGAGTATATCCGAACATATCTGATCGTCCAATATACTCCTTTATTGGTTTCATTCCTGCTACTCCTATTGCAAAGTTAACATGTCCTCTTCTCCAAGCTCTACCAAATGTATCTGAAATTATAATTGCAACTTTTTTACCTGTCAATTCTTCTATGCGTTTCATAATTTTTCTAGCTGAAGCATCTGGATCTTTTGGCAGTAGTGATACTATCTCTTTCTCACCCATTACATTTGATTTATCAATACCTGCATTTGCACATACAAATCCATGTCTAGTTTCCATGATTAAGTGTCTTCCCTTCATTTTTACAATTTTATTGCTTTCTTGAAAAATCAACTCTACTAGTCTAGGATCTTTCCCTGTTAATTCACCTACTCTTTGTGCAAATATTGATGGTGTTACTGTGTTAAGATTTACAAGTCTTCCTTCAGCCTTAGCAACAATTTTACTGGCAATTACAATTACGTCTCCATCTTTAATGTCTAGTTGTTGTTTTTTGGCTACATTGCATATTATTTCTCCTATGTCATCTCCTTCCTTTATTATTGGGATACCCTTTAAGCCTATAATTTTTATTTCATTATAATTCCATTTCTTCTTCATATTTAATCCTCCTTAAAACTAGTAATATGATTGCTACTAAAGTTATTATTGTTAATGTTAGAGAGGTTCTCGCTATTGTTTCACCAATTGATGCTTTAATTATGGCTGCTTTTAAATCACCTTGTTCAAGTGCGATTTCAGCTTGTTCAATCAATTTTCTAGCTATGAATAGCCATGGTTGAGCAATGGGTAATTGCTCTTTTATGATTTGCATTCCTCTTCTTATTGCTTCTTGTACTATATATACGTCAACTATTATGAATCCCCATTTAGCAAACTTTGATGATAGGTCTATTTTCGAGCATGAGCTCAAATAGTGTATTAGGGTGTCTATTGTAGTAATATTTCCAAGTCCCTTTATTTTATTGAAGAAGCATTTATAGAATTCAATTTCACCATTGTTTTCTGCTATTTCCTTTACTACCATGTATGATGCTGCATAGTATGCTATGATGTTTTTTTCTTGCTTTCCCGGACGCCATTTCTGCACGAAGCCGAAGTTAGGTCTAAGTGTTTCTGCTAATTCTTCAAGTTTTTCCCTCTTACTTTCAGCTCCCATCCATCCAGCCTTTAAGGTTAATTCATAGCTGATATATTCTGCTAAGCCCTCATGAAACCAGAGTATGTTTGGTGAAATTCCAGCGGCCCAAACAAATTGATGTACTAGTTCATGTATAGCAATTTGTTCCCAGTATCCTACTGCTGTTCTTACAAAGAATAAATTTAAGTTTATTTCACCTAGATGTGTTCCATTAAATGGTATGAAGCCTGCAATCCATAGGTCTTCCAGTGTGGGGGCGAAGAATTTTATATTTACATTGGTTAGGTTCACTGCGAAAATTTCTGTCATATTTCTATATACCTTTTTATAGGCTTCTAATAGTCTCTCAGCTAAGTTAACGTATCTTATTGGTGTTTTAACTTGAAATATTCCTTCTTTTACTATTGTTTCTTCTAGGGGTTTATCTGTTATGTATTCTATGGCTATTCTTACCATGTTTGCTTCCAATTTAAATTCAACTTCAATGTAATCGTTGTATTCTGAGATAGCTTCAGGTTGAGGTGCCATGGCTTCTTTTTTTAGTTTTGCTGATTTCGGGAATCTCACATAGACTATTGCTTTATCTTTCGGATTGAATCCAATTTGAGGTGAGTAGAAGAAGGCTTTTGGTTCGACAATTATGGATCCATAATTCATATTGTATGAAATTAGGAGTTTGAATCCATTAATACCAGCATAGTTGAATGTGAAGTTATTATAAAATACATATTTTTCTCCTGTTGATGTGTATGCGTTACTTATGCTATAGTCTGTAATTTCTCCCATTATAACTTCATACTTCCATGGTGTGAAGTTTTTGGGTACTAACACCCATGATGAACCCTTGTTTTCGAATGTTGTATATTCAATTTCTATGTGAGCTACTCCTTCATCGTCAACTGTTATTGTATAAATGTAGGTTCCTCCATTTTTTCCATTTAGCGATAATATATTTTTGCCCAGAACTAATGTTGTGGAAGTTGATACTAACAGGTATGCTAATAGGAGGAGTATTTTAACTTTAGTCTTCATGTTTCTCCCTCAGCTTTTTTCTTGCAAATACAATATAGCCTGTATGTCCAATCATGCGGGATTCTGGTCTTGTTCCACTTGGACTTACCATTATTTTTCTCATTAAACATTCCATGCATTCTATTGCTATAAAATCGTTTTCCTTTAAAGCTTCTACAGTCTTTATTACCTGTTCAATTGTTGGACTAAAACTTATGAAGGTTCCCCAATCTGCAAGGGCTTTATAGGCGTGAGGCACTACAAGCCATGGTGTTGCTAGGTCTAGGAAAATTGCATCCACATTTTTTTCATCTATTCCCTCCGTTATATCCTTCAATTTTAATTCAACATATTGAATTAATCCTGATTTTTCTAAGTTTTTCTTCGCATTTAATAGGAAGTCTTCTCGAATTTCATAGCTGTATACTTTGCCAGTTGGCCTTACATAGTATGCAAGTGCGCTTGTGAGTGCTCCTGTTCCTGTTCCTGCTTCTATGACTATACTTCCTGGACCTATGCCACTATAGAAAATCATTAGTGCAATGTCTTTAGGATAGATTATTTGGGTTTTTCTTGTATATTTGAGAATGTAATCTCTAATTGTTGGTTTGAGTATAATAAAATCAGTGTTCAAGTGACTTCTAACTGTTTCTCCATATCTTTTCCCTATAAGGTTGCTAAGATCAATATATCCTCTATGTGTGTGTAGCATATTGTTTTGCTTCACTTTTACTAGATATGTTCTTCTTTTTGTTAAGTATAGTAGAACGTTATCATTTTCTTTAATGTAAGACTTCATTTTGACTTCACCATTTTACTTCTAAATATGAAACCGTGAAGTTTCAGGCTATAAACTTATTTATCTAGACAGTAATGGTTTAGATGATATGTATAATGAAAGTTTGTTTAAGTATTTGACTGTGAGGAAAGCTTTGCTTTATGAGTCCAAGCGTGGTGATTTAGTTCAATGTAATCTTTGTGAGAGAAGATGTAATATCCCAGTCGGTGGATGTGGTTTCTGTAGGACTAGAGTTAATATTGGCGGTGATCTATATACCTTGGTTTATGGTGATTTAAATGCTATTGAAAGTAGACCAATTGAAATAAAGCCCTTCTTTCATTTTTGGCCCGGTTCAACAGCTTTAACCTTTTCCACTTGGAGTTGTAATTTTAATTGTCCTTGGTGTCAAAATTGGCATTTGAGTAAGCAGTCCCCTGAACCTAAAACCGCCATGTTTATTTCTCCTGAAAAAGTAGTTAGAAAAGCTCTGTTAAATGGAGATGAGGGTTTATGTGTGAGTTTCACTGAGCCTACATTACTTTTTGAGTTTTCAGTGGAGGCATTTAAAATTGCATCTAAATTTTCGCTTTATAACACTTATGTTAGTAATGGTTACATGACAATTGAGGCGCTTAGAATTTTGAGGAATAGTGGTCTTGGCGGATTAAAAATTGACATTAAAGGTGATGAGGAGGTTTATAGAAGGTATTGTGGTGGATTGAATGTTGATTTTGTTTGGAGAAATGCTAGAGAAGCAAAGAGAATGGGTATTCATGTGGAGTTAGTTAACTTAATTATAACTGACGTAAATGATGATGAAGAGTGTATTAGATGGATTATTGAGAGGCATTTAAAAGAGGTTGGACCTAATACTCCAATTCATTTCACTCGTTATTATCCTGCATATAAGTTTCATAATCCTCCAACTAGAATTGAGAGACTGGAATTTGCATATAATTTGGCTAAAAGGCTTGGTGTTAATTTTCCATATATTGGGAATGTTCCTGGCCATCCCTATGAGAACACCTATTGTCCAGAATGTGGTGAATTGCTTATTAAGAGACATGGCTATACTGTTGTGAGTTACCGTATCTCTAAGGATAATAAGTGTCCTAGGTGTGGTGAAGTAATTCCAATAGTGGGTAAATATGTTGGGAAGCGGGGGTTTATTTAGTTTCCATTATTTTATCGAGTTTTTCCATTATTTCATTTAGTTTTTTATCTATTTCATTTTGCTTTTTAATTATATGCATTAAGAGTTTAAGAACATCTCCTGTCCAGTGCGCGTCAAGTATGAGTGGTTCAATTGGAGGTAGAGGTAGTTCAGAGCTTTTATCTTTTCTCATGATAACACCTAGATGAGAATATTATATTAGAGGTAATTAAAGAAAGCGGTTTAATCTACAACTTTAATTTCTACAATTCTTCCACCACAATATTCAACTATGTTTCTCGCTGCTTTTTCAGTTGCTTCTAGAACCTTTTTCATGGGGATGGCTGGTGCTCCACAGGCGATGATTAAGACATTCCTTGTTTCTTCAGTTATTTTTGTCTCGTCTGAATCTCTGTGGGGATATAGGTTTATAATTTTTTCAGCGTCTGAAATAACTAGCTGTCTGCTGATTTCTTTCTCTTCTCCTCCAATTTCCTTGAATTTCTCTCCAGGCTTTGACCATCTTAAGAATAAAGGCTCCTTTATTTTATCATAGTCGTATGCTCCGATTGGTATTTTGGTTTCTATTGAAGCGAGATTATAGGCATCTACTGCTGTATTTATACTTGGAATATTCTTGCCTCTCAAGATTCTTCTAATTAGTGCCTCTGCTGAGGGCCTCTGCTTTGTCGGGTCTATTTTAATTTTCCAATAAAATTTTCTGTATGCTTTTATTAGGGGCATGTTTTTTAGATCCTCAACTTTAATTTGCTTTTTAATTTTCTCCTGGGTTTCCTTTACCTTTATTTTTAATTTCTCATTACTTCTTTTTACATGAATACCTTTAATTAAGGCTATCCCCATGACTATATTTTCAAATTCTTGCTTCACATTATTGGTAATGATGACTTCTACCATTTTCTCCCTATATCAGTATAGATGAGTATGAAGTAAATTTTTCTTTTATTAATTAAGGGGCTCAGTTCTGGTGTCATTCTTCATTGATTAACTTGGAAATACCAGCCTTCTTCATCGCCCACTATATTAACTAACCTTTTTCCTTAAATTTGTCTCGTTTATATTTAGGAGTAGTTAACTTTAAATTTCCTCTAATTAATTTAGTTTTAAGGTCTGGGGGGATTATTTAATTGTTTAAGGATGAACTGAATAGAATTGCCCTGGAGAGGGGTAGTAGAATTATCTTAGCTTTAGATCCTTCAGCTTTACCTAGAGACCTATCTCCTGAACACTTGAAGAATAGGGCGATTAGAATTCTTAGAGATGTTAGTCCATATATTTGTGGTGTAAAGATAAATATGCAACTTTTACTTCCACTTGGACTTTACTTTGGTGTTAAGGCTATTATTGATTTTGCTCATAATCTTGGTTTGCCTGTGATTATGGATTGTAAATTGAGTGATGTTGGTCACACTAATGCTTGGGCTTCTCGCCATTATTTTGAAGCTGGCTTCGATGCTATGATTATTAATCCTATAATTGGTTGGGCTCAGGGTGCTGAACCAATATTTCAAGTTGCTATGGAATATGGAGGAAGAGGTATAATTTTACTAGTTTACACTACTCATAAGGCTGCTCCTGAAAGTTATGAGTTAATTGTCAGGGATCCAGAGTCTGGTAAAGAAGTTTTTCTTTATGAGTTGTTTGCTCGGAGAGCTCTAGAATGGAATGCTGATGGCGCCATTGTAGGTGGTACTTATCCAGAAAAGATTAGGGTTATTTCAAGAATTCTTCAAGATAAAGTTCCAATATTTTCACCTGGCATAGGAGTGCAGGGGGGTAGAATAAAGGCTTGTTTAGAGGCTGGCTCGAAATATTTTATTATTGGTCGCTCAATTTTCAATGCTGAAAATCCGGTGAGGGCAGCTAAATTCTTTAGGGATTTAGCTCTGACTGAATCTTAGAATGTCTCTAATATTATTCCAAATCCCTTTGTTCTTCCCTCTCTAAATACAAACCAGTCTCCCTTACATATATATTCTGGTTTGAAGCAGAATTCCAATTTTACAATTGATGTGTCTCCTGTTCTTAGAGGTTCCTTTTCCATCTCAATGAATTTTGCTGACTGTCTAATTGTATGGATGTGCATGACAGCTTGATATCCTCTCTTAATTGTTGTTGGATGATGTAGAATAGTTACTCTTGCTTTAAAAGATCTTACTGCCTTGGGTGTGGCGTTTCTACCTAAAATGCACATGCCCTTTTCCACCTCGTCATAGGAAACATTTCTTAGGGCTAAGCATACTTCTTGGCCAGCTACAGCTTTGTCGACGTTTACTCGGTTTACATGTATTGATCTTACTCTAACCAGTCTAAAGCTTCCATCTCTAAATGGACCTAATTGCATATAATCATCTACTTTAACTTCTCCTTGGAGTGCAAGTCCACTTACAACTGTTCCTACGCCCCTTACATTGAATTTTTCTTCTACATACATCTTGAATGGTTTGTCAAGTTTTTCTTCCCACTTAAGTCTTGGTGGAAGAACGTTTAGAAAGGTTCTGAGTAATTCTAGGCCTTCACCAGTTGTATTGGATACGAGGAAGATTGGAACTATTCTTCTGCTTGCCATGTTTCTTGCTGTAACTATAACGTCGTCAATTTCATTTACTATTATTGGGATCTTATTTATTCCTGGCTTTTTCAATATTCTTACAACTTCCTCTATTACTCTTGATGTGATTTCTCTTGGCACCATATCTATCTTTGTTATCACAATGAATACTGGAATTTTTAGTACTAGGGCTATTCCTAGATGTTCCTTTGCTGTTCCAATAAATCCTGCATTTGCTGCTACACATAGCATTACGTAATCTGGTGATCTGCCTGTTACTCCCTTTAATGTTGTTCTCAAGTATCTTTCATGTCCACCTAGGTCAACGAAGCATACTAGCTTTGAGCTGTTTAGGAAGACTTCTGCTTCATCTAGTGGTGCGGCTAAATTGTAGTTTACTATGTTTCCTATTTCATCAAATCCTAGAAAGTGGCTTGATATTGAAGATGTTCTACCTGATTTTAATTCATGTAGGAATCTTACTACTTTGCTTCTTGCTAAGCCATTTCCATCATCTAATTCTCCTGAGCATAATACGCTTATTAATGTTGATTTTCCACTATCTACATTCCCAAGGACAGGGATCATTACGTATATTGGAAAGTCTTCTTTAACCATTCTTACTAGTAATTCTAGGACTTTGCCCTTTTTCCCTCGGCCTTCTCTTAGAATGCTTATTTTTGCTCCAATTTTCTCAGCTGCCATTTGTAGCCATCGTAGTGTTTCCGTTATTTCTTCTCTGGATAATCCTATAAGTGTTCCATCATCAGCTACCCCTATTTCATAGATAGCTTCTCCTCCTCCTTCTCTTAATCTGTATCTCATTTGACTTGCCAGTTTCTCTATTCTTTCCTTGTCGGGTTTTATGATCTTTAGTTTATACTCTATGTTTCCTTCTTCTTTTTCTCTGCTAAGCCTCTTCCATTCCATATTTTACGCCTACATTAATATGTGATTCATGTTTATTTAACTTAAATTTGCTATTATATATATTTGAGTATGTAAATCTTGTATTTGGGTTAGCTGGATGTGGGTTTGAATGTGTAGCTTTAAAATTTCAGGTTCATCTATATTTTATTATAAGTTTAGCTCTATGGATCCTGCGCTATTTTTTGATAATTTTAAGTCATCTCTAATGTCACTTTGGTCATTTAAATGTGTGAATAGAGGATGCTTAGTTTTTGATGAAGGAACTATTTCTAAGTTGAAGTTGCATATTGATCCTTCATATGAACGATTTGTAATTGAGGTGGTCTTTGATGACTTTAAGTTTTTCCGAGATCTATTTATGCTCTTTAATCTATTAGTTCAAGACTTCATGTTGCTATGTAGATTAATGTTTAGTATTGATGTTTTAGATGAAGCATGTTTTCTTAGGATTGTTGATAGAGTTAAGCGATTGGAGAAGATGGGGTTAATTGAGGATACTGAAAAAAATGCCTTTAGATGTTCTATAGCTTTTAGAGGGAAAATCTTTAATTTTGCTTTCCATGGTGAGCTTATTAAAATTGAAGTTATTGCTGATTTAGAGAATCGTAATGATTTTATTAAGTTTCAAGAGTTAATCAATTATATTTCTAGGAAGTCTATTATGAATCGTCTATTTAGTTTATTAAGGATTTGTTAACTGGTTATGGATATTTCCTATATTTTCTCCATAATTTTACAATTTTTGGTATTATGTTTCTTATGGGATATCCAATTCCTACTCCTGGACATGTTGCATCCACGTATAGGTAAAGTGTTGTGCCATTAATTTCAATTCTCGCATTTTTCTCTTCTTCTCCTTTCAATGGTTTTCTTGATATGTGGAAGGGATATAGTTTGCAGCATCCCGGCCTTTCAAGGTAAATTTGACAGTATGATATAGGTCCATTGAATTTTAGAAATATACATGAACCATCATTTTTCTTTACTAGGTAATACTTTTCTCCTATTTGAATTGCTACTGGTCCATATTTACGTGTCATTTCTAAAACTTCAATAAATTTTAGTGGTATAGAGAATGCTCTACAACAGTATCCGCATCTTATGCATCTCCATCTTTTTGCTTCTTGCCATCCAATGTATTCATGTCCTTTTTTCATTTTTCTCCATCGGCAAATTAAATAAGGAGTTTACCTTAAATCTTACGCTTCAAATTTTATTTTGGTGAGGTTCAATGGGAGTGTCGCTTGGAAAGATTAATGATATTGACTTATATGAGTTGATTAAAAATTTAAAGTCTTCCTCTAGAAACGTTGGGTGTGTTATTTTATTTATTGGGGTTGTGAGAGGGGAAGCTATTACTGGTGATAGTGTTGACCATTTATTTTATGAGGCTTATCAGGAACTTGCTGTTAAGAAAATGGGGGAGATTGTTAATGAAGCTATAGATGGAGAGAAAGTATTCTCTGCTTGTATTCATCATGCCTTAGGGAGAATTAATGTTGGAGAAGAGACTATGATTGTCGGTGTAGCTGCTAAACATAGAAGTGAAGGTTTTAATGCTATTCAAAGAATGATTGATAAAATTAAGAGTGATGTGCCTATATGGAAGAAGGAGGTTACCGACAAGGGTGAATATTGGATTCATTAAAATTAATTTGACTTTTCCATGATTATCTTTATCTACTTCCTAATATGAACTTTTTTAGGGATTTAAATGAATGCTAGGTTAGCTTCAATTATAGAGCGTGCTACTGTTCTCCTATTAAAGGGTGCAACTACTATGCTACCTCCTGATGTTATACAAGCCCTAAAACATGCTAGGGAAATCGAGGATAATCCATTAGCTATTGCCCAGTTAAATGCTATACTTGAGAATGTCAGGATTGCCGAAAAGGAGGGTGTTCCGATTTGTCAAGATACAGGGCTAATAATTTTCTATGTGTCTTTAGGGGAGAATTTCCCTCTTAAGGGTTCTATTTATGAAATTTTGAAAAAAGCAACTGTAAAGGCTACTAAGGAGATTCCACTTAGACCCAACGCTGTAGATTTAGTTACTAAGAGAAATACTGGTGATAATACTGGTAGATTTATTCCTTGGGTTGAATTAGAAATTGTACCCAATAGTGATGTTCTTGAAGTAACTGCTTTTCCTAAGGGTGGAGGTAGTGAATATCCATGTATAGCTAAAGTGCTTTCTCCTGCACAGGGATTAACTGGAGTCAAAAAACTTGTTGTTGATGCTGTTGCTGAGGCTGCTGCTAAGCCTTGTCCTCCAATCTCCATTGGAGTTGGAATTGGTGGAACAATAGATATTGCGATGAAATTGGCTAAGAAAGCTTTATTGAGACCTATTGGTGTTAGACATGAAAATTCCTTTATTGCAAAGCTTGAGTCAGAACTCCTTGAATTAGTGAATTTGTTGAATATTGGTCCGCATGGAGTTGGGGGTAAAACAACTGCATTAACAGTTAACGTTGAATTTGCACATAGACATCCAGCAGCATATCCAGTTGCTGTTACTTTCAATTGTTGGGCAGCTAGACGTTCAAAGATGCGAGTGTATTCTAATGGTGATGTTGACTTCATTACTCATAAGAAATTAAGTGAATTTTGGAGGTGAATGAGGTGGCTGAATATTATTTAAGGACCCCTATTAGTGAGGATGAAATAAGAAAATTGCGGGTGGGCGATGTTGTTTACTTAACTGGAATCGTAGTTACTGCTAGGGATGCTGCACATGCAAGGGCACTTGAACTATTAAAGAAAGGTGAAAAGTTACCTGTAGAGTTTAATGGCTTAGCGGTATATCATTGTGGACCTGTTGTAAGGCGGCTTGATGATAGGTGGGAGGTAGTGGCTGCTGGACCGACTACTAGCATGAGAATGGAGGTTTATGAAGCTGATTTTATTGAAAAAACTTCAGTTAGAGTCATTATTGGCAAGGGTGGTATGGGGAGTAAAACTGCTGAGGCTTGCAGGAAGTTTGGAGCGGTTTACACAATCTTCACTGGTGGTGCTGCAGCACTTGCAAGTAAAGCTATGAAGCGAGTTGTGAAGGTGGAATGGATTGACTTGGGAATACCTGAGGCTTTATGGGTAATTGAAGTTGAGAATTTTGGTCCCTTAATGGTGGCAATAGATTCTAGTGGAGAAAACTTTTATGAGCGCTTAAATAGAGAGATTCAGAAAAGATTGAGAGAAATAGTGTATCCTAGAATTGGCTTGTAAATTTACTTTCTATTTTTTATATTTTCATATTGATATTTACCTGAATATTGTTTATTTGGTTTTTCTATTAGTTTTATGAATATTAGTTGTAATAGTCTAGCGTTTTTTTCTAAGGTTATTCCATGCGGATTGAAGACGACTAATAGGCTTTCACTTCTTCCTTTATAGCCGGGATCCCATACCGCAGTAAATATTGTAGCTCCACTTCTCAGTAGTGAAGATCTCGGTAACCCTATCCCTATAACGTCTACTGGAACTGATATTATTTCATTGAATCTGACTTTATATGAGCCTGGTGGTAGAAAGATTTTTCCATTAGAGTCAAATTTAAGTGGTGTACATCTTGATATTTTGCGTTTAATGTTTGTTAAATCTATGTATCCAGCATCTTCAAATTTTTCTACTTCCCTTAGTGTAAGCTCTATTCCTGCTGGTTGAATTTGTATTTCATGTATTATTTCCTCTATTTTAATTCCATAGGCTTTTAGTTTGTGTCCGGGTATTATCATTTTATCAGCCCATTTAGCATGGCTTTAAGTCTATTTCACTCCCAATATGGTCTTGTTCTTAAATATTCTTTTTCAGCTTCTAAAATATCTAAGTATAAGTCCTCTTCATTTTTGTGAAGTCTTCTAAGTATTCTTGCTGCTGTTGTTGGGCCTACTCCTCTTGCTGACATTGTGATTATTGCCTTCTTTCCATAGCTCATTATGAGCCCTACAGTCTTCCTAAATTTTTCTATTTCTTCATATTCCTTGGATTTCAATTTTAGTCCTTTCTTCCATTTTTTCAGTTTCTTGATCATATTTGTCTGCGATATTCTCGTCATTCCTATGGCTTTTGCTCCACATTTAGGACATTTTATTTCTTCTGGTAGGTATTTGATTTTTCTTATGGTTTCCCATTGGAGGCAATGGAAGCATATTAATTTTACTTCTTTCTCTATTATTCGGTTTTTTATTAATTGGGCTAGTGTCATCATAGATTTTCTTGGCGGTATTAATTCATGTGGAAGTGATGAATATAGGATTGGCTGTGCTAGTGGTGAGGCGCCTTCTCTTAATGCGTCATAATAGTGTATTTTTATTTCTTCTCTAGCTATCTTTTCCAGGTATTTTCTAAGTGTTTTTAGGTTGAAGTAGTCGTGTAGGGTTTCTCTTAAAGCTTCTTTTTCTACTATTGTTCCACTTAGCATTGGAATTATTTTCTTGATGGCTGATATTTTCGCCTCTCTTGATATTATTCCAAATCTTTTTGCTACATGGTATAATTTCCATTTATAGGCTTCGCTTTTCTTTACTGCTTCTACTACTTCTTTTTCACTTATTGAATGTAACTCTGTTAACAAGTTTTTTATGGATTCAAATTTAATTGCAAGGGGCAGAATTAGCATGATCCTATAGGAATCACTATTCACTCTTATGCTTGTCCTTAATTTTTTGGATAGTAGGTGTCCAATTAATGTTGCTAGGGTTCTATTTGTTTTTGTCCCAAGACACGTGTGTAGGATTACTATTTTTCCCATTTTTTCTATTAATATTTCTCTATTTGTTGGAAGTGGAATTTTATGTTTAATGTGGTTTTCAATTTCCTTTTTTGCTTTTTCTAATGCTTTTTTTGTTAATGGATATGAATTGATTTCTGCTCTGTTAATTATGAGTCTTCTTAGTTTCCCAACTTCTTGTGCAACTTGGAATGGCACAGGTATTAATTCCCCTATCCAAGCTGGAATTGCGCCAAGCTCTTCTTCTACTGGTTCTACAAATACTTTTAATTCCTCTTCGTCGATATGTATGATCTTCCATGTCTTTCCGGCTAGTATAAATGGATTTTCATCTATACCGTGTATGATAATGAATTCTTCATCTAGAGTTCCAATGGCTTTTCTATTCAAAATGTTTATTACCTGGAATTTTTTTACATCTGGTATCATGGAGAGATTTTCATAGTAGTATCTCCAAGTCTTTTTCCCTCTTTTTCTAATAATTCCTTCTTCAATAGCTTCAAACCTAATTATTTTGATTTCAGCTAATATTGACGCTATTTCTCTTAATTCTTCTATGGTCAATTCTTTGTATGGATATGCTCTCTTTAAGACTTCTAGTGCATATCTAAGTTTTACTTTTCCTCTATCCAGTAGAAGTCCAACTAATTGGTGTGCTAATACGTCATATGCATTTTTATGTATCTCTATTTCCTCTAATTCTCTTTTAATAGCTTTTCTGGTAATGACTGCAGCTTCAATTATGTCGTCTACTGTTGATGAAAGGATTACTCCTTTTGATATCTCCCATATTTTATGTCCAGCTCTCCCTATTCGCTGAATTAGATTTGTTACTTGTCTTGGTGACATGTATTGAATGACGAAGTCGACCGTTCCAATATCAATTCCAAGTTCTAGAGATGAGGTGCATATTAGAATTTTTATTTTGCCTTGTTTGAATTGCTCTTCAACTCTTAATCTTTCTTCTCTTGATAGTGAGCTGTGATGTACACCTATCTTAAATTTTGTTTTCATGAGTCTTATTCTCGATGCTAGTGCTTCAGCCATTTCCCTTGTATTGGTGAATATGAGTATTGATTTATATCTTGGAGCAATTTCTATTATCCATCTTATTTTTGCAGCCATTGATGGTATTATCTGAAGTTTTTCTGCAATGTTTTTATCTTCGTTTCTCTCTTCTGCTATGTCAACGCTTATTTCAAATTTTTTCTCTTCTGAAACATTTATGATTGTAATAGCCCTATTGTTTCCAGCTAGGAATTTTGCTATTCTATTTGGGCTGCCTACTGTGGCTGACAGACCTATTCTCTGAAATTCATTTTTACAATTTTCTACTAATCTTTCCAATGCTAATGTTAGTTGAATTCCCCTCTTATCTGTAGCTAAATCATGAATTTCATCTATTACAACCCATCTTACGTTTTTCAAGTGTTTTTTCATTATTCTCCCCGGTAAGATTGCTTGTAATGTTTCTGGTGTGGTTATTAGTATGTGTGGTGGTTGTATGGCTTGTCTCCTTCTCTGCGATGTTGGTGTGTCTCCATGTCTAACTTCTATTCTGATATTTAATTCCTTTGCAATGTTTATCATTCTTCGTAGAACATCTCTGTTTAGTGCTCTTAAGGGTGTTATGTATATTGCTTGTATCCCTTTAACTTCCTTCATACTCATTAAGTGATTAAATATGGGGAGGAATGCTGCTTCAGTTTTACCTGACCCTGTAGGTGCAATTAAAAGTACATTTTTTCCTTCAATTATTTTTGGAATCGCCTTTTCTTGTGTTATGGTTGGAGTTAAGTATCCGAATTTTCTTATAACTTTTAGAAGTCTATTTTCAAGTATTTTGAATACGTTTTCTTGTTTCTTTCCCATTCTTAGCTTAATCCCCTCATAGTTCTTCTTCTCATACTTATTTCTCGTCTTAAAAAGTCTCTGATTGCAACTCTTATAGCTTCACTTCTTGAGGGATATATTCCGAGTTTAACTAGTTCATCGATTAATTCCACATATATTTCTGGTATTTTCACCGTGATGATCTTCAATTTTCACACCTATAATTATAATTTTATCTTTTTCTAATCAAATCTTCGGTTTGCGAATCTTAAGGGTTTTAAGTATATTTTTACAAATCCATTTTGGTGAATGGGTTGGATGGATCATTAGTTGTTTCAAGGGTTAATACTGGTATTCCAATTTTAGATAAGGCTTTACCCGTAGGTATTCCTAGAAACAATATGATAATGATTGTTGGCGAAGGTGGAACTGGGAAATCTGTCTTCATGTTACAGCTTCTTCATGAGAGGCTTAAACAGGGAGAGCCTTGTATTTTTATGTGTTTTGATGATGCTCCACTGGCTATTGAGCAGAATTTTACTTCTTTTGGATGGAGCTTGAATAAATATGTTGAGATGGGTTTATTTAGGTTTATTGACTGTTTTTCCTTTAGGATGTCTCCCGATAAGACAAGACTTCCATCCTATATAACTTACGTTGAAAATCCTAGAGACCTACATAAGTTAACCCAGATTTTCATTAGCACTATGGATCGAATGAATATGAATGGTAAGGGTGCTGTTTTCATAGATTCTTTAACAGAGTTATTATCTATAACTGAGCCTGCAACTGCTATTGATATTGTTAAGACTTGGAGAGCTGAAGCTGCTAAGGAGCGGTTGGTGACTGTTTTTGCTACCTTTCATTTTGGAATTAAACCTTTCGATGACTTGGAGCAAATTTTAGAGTATGTCGTGGATGGATTGATTGACTTAAGGTATGACCCCATTATGATGCAACAGGGTATTTTGGTTAAACAGTTTAGAATTCGCAAGATGAAGGGTGCTAGGCATGAGACTAAATGGTTCACGTTCACTGTGAATGAGGAAGGAATAAAGCCCTTAGCTGTTAAGTTTGAGCATGGAAAGTCTTCACTTTAAATTTTTTGCATCTCTCCATAAGTGGTCAAAATAAATTTTTGCTAATTTGACGAGTTCACTATGATTAGACCATATTGCTAGTAAACCTTCATTATTTCCTCCCAGTAGAATTAGCGCTTCTTTTTCATCTACTATTAGTCCTCCTCCAAACATGCCTCCTCTTAATTTTACCTCTAGATTCATACTGTCTATTTTTTCAAGTTCAGTTGTATTTTTTGATTCAGTTAAAACCTTAATTTCTAAACCTTTTAAGGTAGCATTTCTTATGTTTTTGCCGAGAAATCTGTATAATCCGTTAATTCCTCTAGGTATTGCAATTTCTATTTCTTTAGATGCCTTTTCAATCATTTTTCTTGCTTTCTCTATTATCATTAGTTTTCCTCTTAGTATTATTACATCTGGTTTTTCTTGTACTCCCATTCTTTCGTATAGGGGTTGTAATTCATTTATTATTTGAGAGCTAATGCTTTTCAGTTCATTTTCAATTTTGCTAACTGAGATTTTTACAGCTTCTTTTGGCGGTTTTGGCTTATATTTTTTAGGTTTTCCTTCTTCAATTATTATCCATCCTTTCTCCTCCAGCCTTGACAATATGTCATAGACTTTAGAGTAGGGTATTTCAGAGTGCTTGCTTAACATATTCGCTGTTAATGTTCCTCTTTCAACTAATGTAACATATGCTCTTGCCTCATACTCGGTTAAACCTAGCTTTCGTAATCTTTCAATCATGCCTCTAAATTTCATACTTTTCACCGTTTGAAGTGGTGGAGAAACTTAAAATATAATTTCTAAATGAAATTTAAATACTTACCCTTATAGGTGGTATAAATGAAAGTGCTAAGAAAGACGCAGAGTCTTTGTCCATTTTGCATGAAGGTTTTAGATGCTGAAATATATGTCGATGATAAAAATGTTGTAAGGATTAGAAAGTCTTGCCCTGAACACGGATTTTTTGATGAAACTTACACCTTTTCAGATTATGAGCTTTATAAATGGGCTGAAAAATATGCATATGATGGAACTGGTATTGAAAATCCATTGACAAGTGAAGTTAAAGGTTGTCCATTTGACTGCGGTATATGTCCAAATCATAAATCACATACTGTTTTAGCTATAATTGATGTAACCAATCGGTGCAATATGAAATGTCCAATATGTTTTGCAGCAGCTGCTCAGGCAGGATATGTTTATGAACCATCACTTAAACAAATTGAGGATATGTTAAAAACTTTGAGGTCTATTAAACCTGTTCCTCCTCCTGCCCTACAGCTTAGTGGCGGTGAACCAACAGTTAGAAGTGATCTTCCAGAAATAATTAGAATGGCTAAGAAACTCGGCTTCGAACACATTGAAGTTAATACTAATGGCCTAATTCTAGCTGAAAATATTGACTATTACAAATCCTTGCTAGATGCTGGCATGAGCACTATTTACCTTCAATTTGATGGTTTAACTGAAGATATTTACATTAAGCTTCGAGGTATGCCTTTATTTGAGAGAAAACTAAAGGTAATTGAAAATGCAAGGAAGCTTGGCCATGAAAGTATTGTATTAGTGGTAACTTTAAGTAAGGGTGTTAATGATCATCAAATAGGTGATATGATTAAATTTGCAATGGACAATTCTGATGTAATTAGATGCTTAAATGTTCAGCCGATCTCATTTAGTGGTAGAGCAACAAAACTTGAGAGGGAGCAAATGAGAATAAATACTTCTGACTTTATGAAGCTAGTTGAGGAGCAGACGGATGGATTAATATCAAGATGGGATTTTAGACCAGTGCCATGCGTTGTTCCAGTTTCAAGGGCTGTAGGTGCATTAAAGAATAAAAATTATGTTGAGTTCACTACTAGTCCCTTCTGCGGTGTTGCAACCTTCCTTGTTAACAAATCTGAGGATGAGTGGGTTCCTATAACGCGTTTGGCTGATGTAGATAGGTTCTTCGAAGCCATGAATAGAGTGTATGAACATGCAAGTAAAGGTAGGAAGACTAGAGCTTACATGAGTGCTATAGGCGCATTGAGATATGTGAAATTTGGATTGCTAAAAGATTTAATTTGGCCAGTATTGAAAGAGGGTAGTTACAAGGCTCTAGGAAAATTCATGCGTAAAATTGTAATGATAGGATGTATGCACTTTATGGATGTATGGAACTTCGATTTACAGCGAGTTCAGCGATGTGTAATTCACTATGCATTGCCAGATGGTACAGTTAGACCATTCTGTACACACAATAGTATCCACAGAGAGAGAATTGAAAAGGAACTTAGCATATCCACACAATTAATTGGTATACCAAAGGAATAAAATAGTTACAAAACTATACAAATAAAGGTAGTATTTAAATAACTAAATATAGTTAACATCTAGGTGGAGGTTAGGTCTTGGTAACTGAAATGAAAACCTTCAAAACTCTTGGTGAATTGATAAATATGTTAGATGGAGAAATCGAGAAGACAAAAACACTATTAGAGCAATACATGAGTGTTCTTGATGAAAAGAAAGTAAAAATTGAAAGAATTCAAGAATTAACTAAGTCTCTGGGAAAATTACTTGGGAAAACACCTGCATTACCAATGTCCCAAGAAGTCGATATTATGGGATTAAAATTTATAGTGAATCCGTCTCCTCAACAAGAAGTTGAAGTATTAGAGGAAATAATCAAGAATTTAAACGATAAATTAATTGTTTTACAAAAAATTAAAAAGGCAATTGAAACCTTAGGAATGTCATTAGAGACAGAACTAAACCTAATAGTTACTTTTGTAAACGATATTCCCACTAGAATGATAATGAAGTTAGACTGAGCTCCACTTAATACTTCACCTTATTTGACTTTAAATTGTTCAAAGCATTATAAATACAATTACAATTTTGTTTAATGTTGATTATCTGTCTCTATTTCACTGCTTGCTTTACACATGGAGGTTTTCTTATGTCAGATATTTTTTTATCTAGCTTAATGCATCTTTTAGTAAACTCTGAATAATAGACACATGTTAAACAATTTTTTTTCCCGGTCTTAACTACTTGAAGAGGTTTTGTAGTTAGTATTGGTTTATAGTATTTACATAATCCAAAGTCTCTATAACAAGGGAAAACAGTTGTTGTTACATTTCTCTTCAATTGTTCACAAAATACCATGGGTAGTTCAATATATTCATAGTCACCTCTAATCTTTTTAGCATAGGGGCAAATAGGCATGAATGCACCTGCCTATTATAAATAACTGGGCATCCGATTTAAAAGAATTGTCCACTATAAATCAACACTTGAGGAATATATCAAATTTTCTAGATAATTAAATCAAAAAATCTAAATAGAAAAGTAAATTTAAGTATAAACTAATAATAATTAGTTGATAATTATGTCTTCAACAGGAAAACTAGTAGTAGTGACGCCAATAGTATTTCTGTTAATTACAGCATGTTACGTAGTCATACTTGCTACACCGTATCTTTCATTTTTCAATATAGAGCTAAACTCGACATATGTAACATGGTATGAACATGACCAGCAATACACGTATGAAACTCTTCATGGTACTCAAACAATCACTATGTCGAGTTTTTGGGAAATAAGGATAGTAATACGGAATAAGGGTTCAATAGCGGCTAAGATAAATGATATCTCAATAAATAACAAACCAGTTGGAAAATTAGTTAAGTGTTTTTTAAAGAAGAAAGATAGCAATGTTTTAAGAGATGTGTTCAAAACTATTGTAAATCCAGGCGACACTATTCATGTCATAATATTACTTCCGTTTAACGGTGAATATAATCATGGAATGATAGTTAAAGTAAAAGTAGTAATACAGGCAAAAGAATTAGTTTCAATGCTAGTATTACCCTAAATCCCTCTCCCCCTAGCTCTTCTTGAAGTCTAAGCTGTTTTGTCCATTAGTTTTATATACTTTTAAAGAGATATTCCCAACAGTAGCAATGTTCCAGCAAAGAACAATAATACTGATTCCAATAATTGCATTGATAGGGTCTGCTTTAATGGTAGCATTTCACATTTCACAATCTATATCGTATGAAGATCTAAAAGTAATTTCCAACTATGTGATCTGGCATAGTAACTATAATACCTACAAGGTAATCCTAAAAAATGGTAGTATTCAATCAATAACTCTTTCAAATTTTTGGGAAGTTGCAATAAATGTTAGAAATGATGGGACAAGTGATGCCAATATTGTTGACATAATAATTAACAGAAAAAGCTTGATTTATTATGGAGGTTCTATAATTTGTTTGTTTATTTCCGGTCCTAAAATGCAATATCTCTCAAGTGAATTTATTGTGAAACCAGGTGAAAATGCAAGAATAGTATTATTGATAGATTCGAAGGGCTCAAAATTGTCTCATGGTGAAATTGTTGAGATAAGAATTTTAACGCAATCGAGAGAAAAAGTTATTGTTTTATGTTTGCCTTAATTAAGTGATTTATAATAGGTTATGTCTAAAGTTTAGTTGTGTTACTAGATGATTGCTAGCAATTAAGAATATATATGTAAAAGAAAATTACTATGTAGATATGATGGTGCGACTATGGGTCTAATGGATTTCATATACAAGTATTTTGACTGGGTTGGTACTGGAGTTTTAAGAACGTATCCCAATATTCCAGATGATGTTAGATCTTCGGGTATGCGTATTCATTATGAGGTTTATGCTGCCTTGACAGGTTTTATATTTACCTTGTCGGTAATCTGTAGTATCTTTTTCATGTTACTTCTCCTTTTCTTAAGATTCTCTCCTGTCATTACGATTGCAGGTGCATTTATTGCTGTATTTATACCAGTAATTGTCCTTATTTTTATGAGTTTAATTTTTCCCAAGTTAATTGGTGCTAGTAGAAGTGCTACACTTGAGCAGGAGATTCCATATGCGGTAGCATACTTAAGTGTGATGGCTACTGGAGGTATATCGCCATATGTCGCATTTGAAAGGATAGGTTTCTCAAGTATAATTTTTGATAAAATTTCCCGTCTAGCTCTTAGGTTTGCTATTCTTGTTAGAGCTATTGGTTGGGATCCATTATCTGCATTTGAAGATATTGCTAGACGTAATCCTAGTGCTATGCTCAAAGACTTAGTATTGGGTTATGCAGCAACTATTAAGGCTGGAGGCGATGTTGCTGAATATTTAAATAAGAAGGCTAGAGACTTATTTAGTAACTTAATTGTTAAGATGCGCGCGGCAGGCGAGAGATTAGCTATAATCCTAGAGTCTTACTTAGCTGCAGCATTACTTATTCTACTGGCTTTAAATGCCATGTATTTAATCAACTTATCAATGGGTGTGATAAGTCTTCCTGGACTGGGAGGTACTAGCTTATTTCTTCTTTCATATGTCCTTTTACCTTTCATTTCAAGTGCAATTATTTACCTTGCAGATTTGATACAATATAAGGAACCTTGGATGGAATGGAAGCCATTTATTGTTTTCTTTGCTGTATCTTTTCCACTTCTGTTGTTTTTTATTCTGACTATGGTTGCTCCATTTTATTTACCCAAAAATAATCCATTATATCTTTTGACAAAGCCTTTCCATAGTATCCCAGAGAATATTGTCTTATTCTTTGGCATTGATCCAGCTTATACTTCTAGTATCGGTTTAAGTATTGCATTTATATTGTCGACAATTCCAGCCGCCATTTTTGAATATATCTTCCTTGGTGAGCAGAGACGTGTAGCTATGGGCGTTACAAAATTTCTCAGGGATCTAGTTGAGGTAAGGAAAACTGGTTTATCACCAGAGCGTTGTATAATAGTCTTGTCAGCAAGGGATTACGGAGCATTTACAAAGTATTTAAAGAAAATTGCTGGCCAATTAGCTGTAGGATTATCATTGAAAAAGATTTATGAAGGTATAATTAGAAGAATTAAAGCTTGGAGAGCTAGAGCTTTCCTGTATATTTTAACTGAGGCTATTGAGATTGGTGGTGGTAGCCCTGACACTCTAGAGAACATGGCTTGGTTTGCTGAAATGACTGAACATCTTGAAAGAGAGAAATCTGCTTCTATGAGGACCCTTCTTATAATTCCATACATTGGTGCTATAACTTTAATTATGACAATTGTTTTGATGACTTCTTTTATGGCTTCTCTAGCATATGGTATTGCTGCATATAGAAGTGCCATTAAGCTTATTGTACCTGCAACGATTTTTAACATATATTTGATGGGATTAATTGCTGGAAAAACTTCAAGTGGAACTGTGGCGACTGGGTTTAAGCATGCAATATTTCTAGTCTTTATATCCTTTATAGCTCTATGTATTTCGCCAATACTTGGGACTGTGGTGCTTGGCATTGTAGGTGGTCCTTGATGTTAAAAAATAAAGCTCAAGCTCATCCAATTTCAATAGTAATTATTGCATCAATTTCCGTAATACTCATCTCACTACTGCTCAACTATGCAGTATATACACTTGAATCTGTTGTGCAACAAGCAGAATTTGAACAAGCTAAAAATTCGATGAAATTATTGGCTAAGCAAACTATCAATACTATTCTAACAGGAATTAAATCAGAAGTTAAATTTCCAAGTAGAACTGTTAGGTTAAATTTTATTTCCACAGGTAAAATTTTAAGTTTAATTGTTACGATAGATGCTAATGATTATTCCTATCAATTGGATGATAATGTCTTGTTAATTTCATGTTACGGTGGTGAGTATGCTTCTAAAGAGAATAGCATAATTTATGGTTCTACTGCTAGTATTGCATTTGTAAATGATATTTACTCCTTACCCTTAATTCAAACATCATGGAATATAGATGTAGGGCGAGTTATTGCTAATTTAAATTTTTCTCGAGTATTAGTAAATGTATACAACTTTTCTAACACTTCAACGATTGTTTTTGAAGTTGTATATATTAAGCCTTCATGGCAAAGTCCTGAAATCTCTGCTTCTCAAGATGTTGAGATAGTATACCTTGGCTCTTCTAATAATCTTCTTTTTAGTGGAAATATAGCTGATTCAACTGTAACATTTAAACTTTATCAAGATGGCTTACTTTTAGGTGAGCTGTCTAGATTTATATCTGGTTCATATAATGTGGTTATCTATATAGTTACTCATAATGTAATTTTTAAATTGAGGTGAGTATTTTGCCCCATTCTCCCGTAACTGAAATTATAGGTTTCATATCACTTACAATTATATTCGTATCTATTCTTATAACCTCCTCAATTATTGTTAATGATCATAAAGAGAGAATTACCCGAGAAGAACTTGAAGCTATTGGAAGTAGTGTTAAAGGCCAAATTCTTCAAGCAATTACTCTAGCCAATAAGTTGATTGTAAACAAATCTATACTGATAAGATTAGTAATTCCTGATAAATGCGAACTTGGTCATTATATTATAGTACTTAGTACCTATGGAGGAAGAGCAATCTTGAATCTTAAACCAGTGCTTTCTCCTAGACCTAATGTAACTGTGATATTACCCTTATCAATGGAAGCTTACATCTTTCAACAGTCAACTATAACGAGTGGTGCAAAACACAATTATATTAATGTCACATTAACTCCTCTTGGCATACAAGTCAGATTAGTATATATCAGGGGGAGATAAAGTGAGGGAACCCATAGAATACACTATCTTAACCGTGGTGGTGATTTTGCTTTTCATTGCAACGAATAATATTCTTTTTGGAATGGTTTCACCTGTCAGTTTTAGGGCTGAACTAGAAGCTAGATCAATACTAGAGAAAATAATGTTAACTCAAGGATATCCAGTTAATTGGCCAGAAAACATTGTTTTAAATAGAACTATTAGTGACTTGGGACTAAGTAGCGATCTGCCAGGATACATTGATAAAAATAAAGTTAACATTATAACTTTTAGATATCTCGGATCAACTATCTCAACCATTCCCAACCCAATATTTTTGCCTCCCGAGAGTATTACAGATATCTGGATACCTCTTCAAGAAAGGGGCTTCATCTTAGAATTCACACCATTAATTAATATTACAATTACTGTTTCTAGTGATCAAATTGTTATTCAAGCTTATACTATCAATGGCTTTAATATAACTTCAAAAATAAGTACCAATGTTATCGTTGTAAGTGTATCTGATGTTAATGGCGTCAATGTAGCTCTATATGAAAATCAAACCATTATAAGTGGTATTGAAGGTGAAGTAAAAGCTGTTGTTGCACTTGTATATTTTGGGTCTATATACTCACTTACTTATTGGACTGATGGTTTAACAAACTGTGGAGTTGTAATTGGAAGGTATTTAATTTCTCCAGTAAATATTACATCAAGTAGTGTAAAACTTTTGCAAATTTATTATAAAAAACTTATCATAAACTATCTTATCATAAACTATGATATTAGGGGTAGAAGAAGAACAATAATAGTTACTAATCCTCAAAATTTCACTATAGATGTCAACTATACTTATTTGTCTTATAGAAATGGAGCATATATCTTCAAAATTGGTCCTTCTAAATGGATTGGAGGTGTAAGTGATGAAGTTGTTTTACTAATCGCATATGATGCGAATTCAATATACTCAATTTATTTAACTTACCCAGCTCCCATTCTTACTAATATGGGTTATCTAGATATCATTAATTTGAATTATGGAAGCTTTCAATCGCCAGTTGAGTCAGCACTTGCAAAAAGATCAGTGAAAATCGGCTTTTTAGATTATGAGATGAGGTTATACTTATGGAGATCTTCAAGGTAAAAAGAGGTCAAATAAGAATGGTAAGTGCTATTATAGCATTAGGATTACTCATAGTTTTCACAATAATATCTCTTAAGTACTTAAATGTTATGGAGTCATCTATTTCAAGTGAACAAACACTGTTGAAAAGAGGATTAGAAACTATAAAGATGGCGGCTATTTCAGGAGCAATAGATTTGTTTTTACAAGGTGATTCATCTTCTTTAATTATGATTTTCAATCAATCTTTACCTCCCCATGTCATTTATAATTTCACTATATATGATGAAACACTGAATCTTCAACTATATAATTCAAATAATTTTGATCCTGAAGTAACTATAAATTATGTTTACTCGAGTTTGAAGTTAAAGAGAGTTTTTGTTATAATATTTAAGTTAAGGGTGAGAGGATGAAGGGGAAGGGTCAGCTTGTCATATTAACGGCAGTATCTTTAATAATCATGATAATAGTTATGTCCACAATCATAACGATCGGAAATATTAGAATTAGAAGTACTCAAGAACTTCCTATACTTACTCCTATCACAAATGCAATTGAAGATTTTCCAAGAGTCCTAACAATAGCGCTTGCAAAGGCTTCAGAAGTCTATTATAATACGAGGTCACTAAATAGTGCATATGATACTGCTTCATACTATATTTATGATTGGATTAATTCTTTTAGAGAAACTAATGCTGGTAAGGGGGTAGCCACCTATGTTGAATTCGATTTGGATTTCAGATGGGGTGAACAATCTCCCTGGAAATCTGTCATAAATGCTAATTTAACTATAAGCGCAGAACCATTAGGGATCGACACTATATACCTAAACTATACTATTGGAGTTGTAATTAAAGATCTCATATTTATTGGTGATGAATTTAATCTTACAGCTATTTCTCTTGATAGAAATATTGGAGTTCCTTTAAACCTCGTGTATGCCGATATATCCATAGAAGTTGCTGAGAGGGGACTTAATGTGGAACTCCCTATTGTTGTGATACTCTATTGCTATTATGGCGGCGGTATTAATGGGTTTAAGATAAGACCATTTCCTGCTTGGGGGGAAATGGAGATAGAAATTGAAATTTTAGTGGAGTATAATGATATTTTAGTGGAGATTAGAATGGAAATTGAAGCTGGAGAAGAGGAGGAAGAGGGTTAAACCTTTTTTATTTTAATTTTTACTGGTAGTTTTATTCCTAATTCTTCCATAATCCATTTTGCTTCATCTGTTAATTTTCTTTTTACGGTTTTTATGTTTGCTTTTTTCAGTCTGAAGCGTTTTATCTTTATTTCTATTTTAAAATTTATTTCATTGTTTAAATCTATCTCTAACTTTTTTAATTCATATCCTAGTGTTTCAAGGACTTCTTGAAAGTAATTGGTTGCTTTTTCATGTATTTGATTTAACTGTTTTTCAGCTTTTTCTAATGGTGACATTTCCTCTTCTATAGCTTCTCTTAAAATTTCTTCTCTGATTTCTGTTTCCATTTCTTCTTTTCTTTTTTCTCTGGTTCCTGTTTCTATTCTCTCTTCAAGTATATATGTTGGATCGATCTTTACATCATATATTAAAATATCAAAAGATGAGTATTCCCCAAGGAGTGTAGGGTTTAACATTATCCTTAAGGCTGGTATACCGATTATTACTTCTTCAGGTTTATATGCTATGGCTGCTAGTACTGTTCCCCTTTGTGCTAATACTTCCATAGACTTCCATAATTTAGAACCATAAAGTGTTGCTATTATATATCTCGTTCCCCCTATACTATCAGCTATTTCTGCAGATATTACAGCTGATAAGCTTCCAACAGTTGATGCCCTTTCTGCTCTTGCATTTAAGTGTATACTGTTTATTATTAATGCAGTTTTACAAGTTATGTTTAATGCTATTTTTTTACTAAATTCTTCAATTTTTGAATGAGTTGCTGGAATTTCTGTAGTTATTGGCGTTATCACTCTTATTTTTGCATTTGGCATTTTCTTTAAGTCATCTTGGACTTCTTCTGGACTTAACTCATATACTTCTATAAACCCCGCAGCATTTTTCATGGAAAATAATAGTTCTTGCCAAGCTACGTCACCTTTAAGTTCAATATTTTCTTCAATTAGAATTGCTAAAACTGGTGTACCCTGCATTAAGTCAATATAAATTTCGAGACTTCTTCCTGGAAGAATTAATAGTCCCTGTAGTCTAACTGTTGCTTTTTTCTCTCTAAACTTTTTAATTATTTCTGTTAGTGGTTCTTCAATTAAATTTATATAGTCGATTATTTTCCCCTTTTTAGGTAACAATTACTAATACCTCTCTCTACTGATGTAGAAGTTCTATAACTTAGATTGTTTTTTAGGTTAATTAAATTAACTTTCAGTATTATGGCTTCTACTTTCTAATTTCTTCCATCTCCCTTTTCGCTCTTTCATAAACTCCTTGAGGGTCAAAGTAGTATTGAAATATATACTTACTTACATCCCATACGTCATATATTCCCCTAACTTTTAACCATTTTAACACTTCGGCTCTTCTGAGAATTTCCTTTTTAAGTTCACTTACCGATATCGCATACTTCTCTGCTATTTCTCTCATAAGTATTGAATTATCCAAATCTACTTCATGATTATCAATTGTTGGATCCCATTTAACTATCAATCTGTAATCATCATAGTCTGCGACTTCCTGTATCGTAGTTACTCTTCTTACAACTCGCACCAATCCTGTTTTAGTTCTAGTGGTTACTTTTTGTATATGTGCGAATATATTCATCAACCTCATATAGGTGGGAGGTATGTTCATTGGCGGTGAAGTTAGCCTCTTTATCGCATAGTCTAGTGTCTCAGCATGGATAGTTGATAAACCACCATGTCCAGTAGCCATTGCTTGGAATAGTACAAATGCCTCGCTTCCTCTCACTTCACCAACTATTAAGTAGTCAGGCCGGTATCTTAAGCTTAACTTGACAAGGTCGAAGAGCTCTATTTCTCCAGCCTTTGTACCTACTGTGTATCCAGGTCTAATTGTCAATTGAACCCAGTTTTCATGTGGTAGATTTAATTCTGGAATATCCTCCACTGTAACAATTTTCATTCCTGGTTTTATGAATAGGCTAAGAGCATTAAGTAATGTGGTTTTTCCAGCTCCAGTTCCTCCTGCAATCATTAATGTTTTACCATGTTCAAGCATCAACCAAATATATCCTGCTACAATCTCATTTATAACACCATAAATTATTAATTCAACAACTGAAAATGGTTTTTCCCTGAATTTTCTGATAGTAAAGGTGGGTCCCTTCGGAGAAACTTCTGTTCCAAAGGTTGCAGCAAGCCTATGTTTTTCAGGAAGCATTGCATCTAGTACAGGATAAGCTAATGAGATATGTTTCCCAGCCATATGTGCTAATTTAAGAATGAACTCATTAAGATAAGCCATATCTCTAAAAATAATGTTGGTTGGAATATTTTCATAGCGTCTATGCCAAACATAAACAGGTCTATTGACCCCATCACAGCTAATATCTTCAATATAAGGATCTCGCATCAACGCATCAATTGGTCCATAACCCAAAAGATTTCTTTCAACATAGTAAAGTATTCTTGCCCTTCTCCCTCCAACTAGATTTAATTTGCTCCTATATCTATCCGCTATTCTAGTCAATTCTGATTTGACAAATTTCCTCAGATCTTCAAATGTTTCAGCTGGTCTAAGTTCCTCAACGAGTATATCAATCAACTTTTCAAATGTATCTTTCTCTTCCTCGCTTAACTTATACTCTTCAACATAATAGGATATTGCTCCCCCCTCTTCAGGAATTGAAACAATACTAATTTTAGCAAAAGGTTCATAAACATAGTAAGACTCAATAACCTTATAACTTGACTTTAAAGGCAAAATATCAATAGGCTCCCTTTCTAAAGTAGCAACAATATCATGACCAAGTTGACCTTTTCTCCTCCGCTTCCAAAACTTTATTTTGACCATTAACCTAACCCTCACACCTTAAAAACACTTATTAAGAGAATTATATAAACATTTATTCATTTTCACTAAAAAAGTTATCAATTTCCCATTAAAATCCATACTATAACCAGTTACTAAAACAAAATAAATATAAATATCATAAAAATAAATATTTAAGCTCGAAAATATGTTGAGGTGTGATGATGAAAAATTTAGATAAGCAAGGTATATCCCCAGTTATAGCAACAGTAATAATCGTTTCAGTAGCAATAGCAATAGCAGTAGCAGTTGCATTCTGGATGACAGGCATAACAGGTCTATTCACAAGATACGAAAAAATAGAAATAACAAACGCATATGCCGTATGGGATGATTCAGTTAACAAATGGATTGTCGTGCTTCAATTAAGAAATTCTGGTAGCGACGCTGCTACCATTGACGACATCTTTATTAACGTTAAGCCTAGTGGAGCATACGGCAATAAACTCGACATATACAAGGGAGATGGAAAACTTTCCCCAACTAGTGAAAACGAAGTCAATGGAACTGAAAATGTAGGGTTCACCACAACTCCAGTTGATTTTGCAGGTGGTGATACTGTTTCACTAGTTGCAGGTGCAGAATTAACTTTTGCAATAATTATAGAAAGTCCAACTACATCAGGTTTTATACATGGCCAAAGTATTGAGTTTAAGATTCATACTGTTGCCGGTAAAGAGTATCCGAAGACTGTGGTTCTGCCATAAGTATCTTGCTGAGAATTTCTCTTTTCTTTTTATTTTAGGGTTAGTATTTTAAAACTTGTTTCTATATTTTTATTGGTGTTTGAGTTGGATGTTGATGTGAGGTGTACTTATTGTGGATTTATTCTCTCTTCTAAAGTTCCTTTAAATGTTTGTCCGAGGTGTGGTGGTGCGCTTTTTATTGATTTTGACTTGAATAGTCTTGGGAAGTTGGTGTCTCGTTCTTTTTTGAAGAGTAGGATTGATAGTTTTTGGAAGTTTTTTGAGTTTTTACCCTTGTCTTCTCGTGATTTTATTGTTTCTTTGGGGGAGTTTTATACTCCTATTCTTTCTTTACCGAGTGATTGTGTAGGTGGTTTTAGGAGTGTTTTTGTTAAGGATGATGGTAGGCTTCCAACTGCCACCTTTAAGGCTAGGGGTATGAGTGTTGCTGTTTCCTGTTTAAGGGAGCTTGGAGTTAAGAGTGTTGTTATTCCGAGTGCTGGTAATGCTGC
>NZ_JBTVBB010000022.1:0-32589 GCF_058356305.1 Candidatus Culexmicrobium sp. | reverse complement strand
GGTTGTGAGAATAGGGCTGTTAAGTCTATTTCTACTGTCAAAGCTCTTGATGTTCTATCTAAGCTTAATTTAAACATTGATAATAAAGGTAGGAGAGTGTACTTATGTGAGTTACACTATAAAATGTATAAGAAGGCTACTAGAAGAAATAGATTGATTGAGAAATGGTGGAAGCGGTTATGAAGTATAGGTCTAACAATTTTAGTGAATTTGTAGGTAAAGCGTCCAGTCGTTCTAATCTTGAAGGTGAGGAGGTAGAGGTTTTTGAAACAATTCTTATAGATGTTGAACAACCAATAAATACTGGTCCTTGTATTTTAATTTCTGTTTCCTATGATGGGTCTAAGAAGAAGGCTTTATGTAAGCTGTATGATCCTGAAAAAAATAAAGTTTATTTATGGTATGATAATTCCGGCCACAAGCCCTATTGTCTTTCAGACTTAAGTCCTGATAAGATTAAGAAACATCTTGTTGTAACACATCCAGGTTTTTCTAGAGTTGAAGTTGTGGAAAAATATGATCCACTAAGTGATAAGATCATAAAGATGTCTAAGATTGTTGCTGAAGATCCATTGTCTATTGGCGGTGGACGTAGAAGTATTAGAGAGTTGTTGCCTAAGGCATGGGAGGCTAGAATTCGATATCATAATTGCTATATCTACGATAGACAGCTTGTTCCTGGTCTTTTTTATAGGGTTAGGGATGGTGATTTAGAGTATGTTCCATTTAATGTTCCTGAAGATGTTAGGAAAAGTGTTTTAATGTTCTTTAAGGATGAACCTGATGAGGTTATACAAATTTTAGATGAGTGGCTTCCTCTATTTCTTTGTCCTGCTCCTAATATTCCTAGATTGGCAGTTGACATTGAAGTTTTTTCTCCCGAGCCAGATAAGATTCCTGAACCGTCTGAGGCTACTTATCCTATTATTTGTATTGCCTTTGCTTCATCTGATGGTTTAAAGAGGGTTTTCTTATTGAGGCGTGAGGGATTTGAATATGGTGTTAAACCGGAATCTTTACCTGATGATGTAGAGTTAGTTTTCTTTGATAGTGAGAAGGAAATGATTATTAAGAGTTTTAAGCTTCTCCAAGCATATCCGGTGATTTTAACTTTTAATGGTGATAAGTTTGATTTAAGATATTTGAAGCAGAGGGCTTTAAATATTGGAATTCCTTCTAAGGATATTCCAATCCTGCTGGGTAGACAGTCTACTCATGTTTTGAAGGGTGTGCATATTGATTTATATAGGTTTTTTGCTAATCGTTCAATTCAAATTTATGCGTTTGGTAATAAGTATAAGGATGCCACTTTAGATGCGATTGCTTCTGCATTACTTGGTGTTAGTAAATTACCTCTTGAAAGATTGATTGCTGAGCTCACTTATTATGAGTTAGCTGCTTATTGTTTTAGGGATGCATATATTACATTGTCATTAACTACTTTTGATGATGATTTAGTTATGAAGCTAATAATTCTTTTGATGAGGATTTCTAAGCTTTCAATGGAAGATGTCACTAGGCAAAGTGTTTCTGGTTGGATTAAAAATATGCTTTATTATGAGCATAGAAAAAGAAATTACCTTATACCTGAGCGTGAAGATATTCTTGCTGTTAAGGGTAAAGCTGTTACTAGAGCTTTAATTAAGGGTAAGAAATATTTAGGTGCAATTGTAATTGAGCCTAAAGCCGGAGTCTACTTTAATGTAACTGTGCTGGACTTTGCAAGCCTGTATCCTTCTGTTCTTTATAGATGGAATTTATCTTATGAAACTATTAATTGTCCTCATAAAGAATGTAGGTCTAATAAGGTTCCCGGCTTACCTCACTGGGTTTGCACTAAAAAGCATGGTTTAACTTCAAGTTTGATAGGTATGCTTAGACACATTAGAGTGTACTGGTTTAAGCCTAGATCTAAGGATAAGAGTCTCAGCCATCCTGTTAGAAGTTGGTATTCAGTTGTTCAGCAGGGTTTGAAGGTTATATTGAATGCTAGTTATGGTGTTATGGGTAATGAAGTTTTTCCACTTTACTGTCCCCCTGTTGCTGAAAGTACTACTGCATTGGGAAGATATGTTATTTCTAGGGCTATTGAGAAGGCTAAGGAGATTGGTGTTGATGTGATTTATGGTGATACTGATAGCATTTTTCTCCATAATCCATCATCAAATCAAATTAAATTGCTCATGGAATGGGCTAAGGAGGAGTTTAGAATTGACTTGGATGTTGACAAAGTTTATAGGTATGTGACTTTTTCAGGTTTGAAGAAAAATTATTTGGGTGTTTTTAATGATGGCTCTGTCGACATTAAAGGCTTGGTTGGTAAGAAGAGAAATACACCTGAGTTTCTTAAATCTGCATTTATAAATATCGTTAATGTTTTGAGTGAAGTTAAATCTTTAGAGGATTTCGAAAAGGCTAAGGAGAAGATTAGATTAATCGCACAGAATTGCTATAGGAAGCTTAGAGAGAAGAAGCTTTCATTAGATGAATTAGCTTTTAGAGTTAAGCTTTCTAGGCCATTAAGTCATTATGTTAAGACTACTCCTCAACATGTTAAAGCAGCTCAATTATTGGAGAAGTTTGGGCGGAAATTGGGGGCTGGAGACATAATATCTTATGTTAAAGTTAAAGGAGAGCTAGGTGTTAAACCTGTTCAGTTAGCTAGAATTGATGAGATAGACGTAAATAAATATATTGGACATATGGAGACGACTTTTAGGCAAGTTTTAGAGGCTATAGGTGTCAATTTTGATGAAATTATTGGCTTTACTAGTTTAGATTCATTTTTGAGAAGAAAGTAGATTATTCTTTCCATTTTTTATGTGCATATCTTCCCCCTATTATCCCTCCTATAACAAGTCCTGAAAGCGACATTACCATTAATGGTAATGTTAATCCTCCAAATAATAGGGCAGTGAAGATTAGATTTATTAGAAATGCAGCGAAGGCAACTTCAATTCCTATTCTCTCATGGTCTCTATATGCCCTTCTTGCTACGAGGTATGATCCTATAACTCCTCCTAAAGCATATGTTAATGGTATTGCTACTTGTAATATGATGTCTGGTAGAGCCATTATTTCATAGATATAGGATAAAATTGCTATTACTATCCATGCTGGTGCATTTGCAAGCATGGATCCTGCCAGATATTCTTCAAATACAGGCATTCTGCCTTTCATTTCTATTCCTCTTTCAGTTCGGGTTACAACCTTAATAACGGTAAATACTTATTTGGATATGTGTATTAAGTGTTTTGAAGGTGGTTTAATGGAATCTTTGCTTAAAGATTTTGTTAAGGAAAGTAGGATTCTTAACAAAGTTAAAGTGGAGGACTTTCTTCCAGTATATTTTGGCATTAGGCCTTGCTCTCTTATCACTATTCCTGTTGAGCTTCCAAGTGGCTCTCAATTTGGAAGACAAATAGATGAGAAATGTGCTAAGGATTTAGCATTAATCTTAAGTACTAGGGATTTACAGTTGAGGGGTGAATTAATTTTAAGGTTGAGAAGTAAGATGAGAAAGCTGTTTAAAGAACTTGTTCTTAAGTCTGAGGAGTTTAAGGCTCATGAATGGTGGGTTAAGAAATTAAAGTTAAGAATGATGGTTGAAGAGGTGAGGCCTAGTATTTATGAGCTATACATCTATAGAGATAAGAAGATTGGAAAAACTTTAAAGAAGTTGTTCTCAATTAGACGGGAAATTAGAAGAGCTATATATCAAATTAGACCTGTTAATTTACCCCCATCACTAATTGTTTATCCCGAGGAATTATCAGCCTCTTATGTAACTCAGTTAGGTGAGGTTTTAGGTTATCCGGAGTGTTGTATTAAACGTTATGCTGATGAGAGGAGTACTGGTGTCTATGTGGAAGGTAGAGCTTCTCAACAGATTAAGGAGTTGAAGAAAACAGGTGGAAAGCCTAATGTTTTTACATATTTTTCCAATAGCTTTCTTCCGTGTTCACCTCAATGTTTAAAGGCAAGTGAAATTGGGAAAAAAATCTACGATAAAATTGCTAATGTCATACCTGGCTTCGAGAAAGTTTATCTGGAATGTTTAAATGAGAATGTAAGAATTGCTGAGAATTATCCTGATATTATTGCTAGTCGTAGAAGAGATATGGATTCTAAAGTCAAAAGGCTTCTCTCATATATGTAGTGATAAGAAATAAATGCTTCGAGATATAAGTTATAATGTAAGGTGAATTGGATGTTTCCTCAAGTATTTGAGCTCTCCCCTGAACGTAAACAAGAATTGATTGACAAAATAGCCAAGGAAATTGTTAAGCGTGGACTTGAAACCCCTGCGATAATGTTTCTAGAGACATTTAAGCCGCTTTCTTGGATTGGAGCTGAACTCTCAATAGTCTATATCATGCCCTTTGTTAAAGCATATATTGAAAGTCCAATTGTCGATGAAATAGTAGCTTTATTTCATGATAGAAGTGCTGTTGAAGAGCTGATTAAAAGGATTGAAGAACTAGTTGAAATAGAGAAGGAGAAGGAGAGAGCTGCTAAAGAAGCTAGAAAGAAGGCTAGAGCTGCTAAGGGTAAGAAGAGGCGATGGTGGATTTTTGGTCGATAGTTTATTCTTCTTCTGATTCTATTATTGTCATTTCAGCTGCCCATTTTACTAGTTCATTAGTTATCTCTCTATTTACAAATGGAGCTATAACAAATACTTCATAATCCTTATAGTCGTTTCCAATCCATTCATTGTCATATGAAATTACGTATATGGGCAGTTCAAATGATGCTACGTCAGGTCCACTTCTTCTAATATTGTACTTTGAGTATTCTTCATATTCTTGGGGGGTTATTGGAAGTTTTACTTCTACTGGATATTTATCCTTGATAATTATGAAGTCGGATTTAGTTAGATTCCATAATTCTAGAGCCTTTCTCGCTGCCTTTTTTACTGCTTCGTTAAATTCTCCTTTAATTTCTTCTATTACCTCTGCTCTTCCTCTCTTTGATTTTATAACTATACTTGTGTTCAAGCGTTATCCTCCAATTGCCCTCTTAATTATTTCTATTGCTTTATTTATGTCAGGTTTTCCCTTGTCTGTTAATGGGACTCGTGACATTACGTATTTTATTTCATTATTTTCATACTTTATGAATACTTGCGGTATGTCGAGTCCTCCAAATTCATTTTTTATTCCATATTTTTCTAGAAATTCATAGTCCTCTTTTTTCTCCTCTAATTCAAGTCCTAATTCTTCTGCTACTTTTTTACATGCCTTCTTAATGTATCCACTGGCTTTTTCCCAATCAGCTGTTACCATTATTATAGATATGGCTTTAACCATTTCTTAATACCCCTCTTATTGCGATTAACTCCCCTCTTTAGTATTATTTAAGGATTATGGGGTTTTTTACTATTGATTTTTTCGAAATCCTTAAATACATTTGTGATAGAGTGGAGGCATATGTTGGGAGGTTAATTTATGGCTGAGAAGAAGAGAAGGAGAATTAAGCCAAGTTATCTTTTACCTAAACCTGTTTCTGTAGGCGATGAGGTTGATGTTGAGATTGAAGGCTTAAGTAAACGTGGTGAAGGTGTTGCGCGAATCCAGGGTTACGTTATCTTTATACCAAATACTAAGCCTGGAAATAAGGTTAAGATTAAAATTACTTCAGTCAAGCCTAGCTTTGCTACTGGAGAAGTAATTGAAGGATGATTATGGTAGTCTAATTAGATTATTTGAATGAAAATCCGCATTTTAAACAAGAGCTGTAAAAAATAATCTTTGCTTTACCTTTTCTCCGATACTTCTTTTTCATTTTGCTTCCACATTTTGGGCATTTCATCATTTTAGGAATAAGCGAAATACATATTTATCTCTTCTTAATCATGCTTCTATGATTGATATGAGTAGAAGAAGAGTCAGAAGGACTAGAGAGCGAGAGAAGGTTGATATTTCCGGCATCTCAGATGATATTAAACATATGATTGTTTATGAATGGGCTCATTACACTATATCGATGGATGAATTGGGTAGAAAGTATGGTTTAACTTGGGAGCAAGTTTATGAAATTATTAAGAATGCTAAAACACAGCTTTTATGGACTGAACCTAAAGAGAGAGTTAGATAGTAACAGCGCAGCTCATTCCGTAGCGGCATCTTCATTTATCAGAGCTTTGTCCCTATATCATTGCTGCGCTGTTTGGCTCAGTTCTTCTATTTCTTCATCTTTCCTCTGAACCCGAGTTCTTCTTCATAGCCAATATTTTATTAGTTAATTGACATTTATTTTTGATGGTGACAATGTAAGTTGGAGATTGAAAAATTGAAGGAGCTTGGTTGCGGAACATATACTCTTCTAATGAGGATGAATGATCAGGTGAGGTTAAGAATTGGAGGATTGGGGGTTTTAGATTTTCCTGCTGGTTTTTATTCATATACTGGTTCTGCATTGGGTCCATCTAGGTATGCTCTATATTTTCGTATAAGAAGACACTTGTCCAAGTATAAGAAGTTGAAGTGGCATGTTGATTATATAACCTCTAATTTAAGCCTTGATATCTTGGCTGTTGTTGCAGCTTCTAGTGTTGAGAGGATGGAGTGTGAGATTTCAAGCTTGTTATCTAGCTGTAATAATGTAGTTACTTTTTATAAGTTTGGTGCAACAGATTGTACTTCTAATAAATGTATTGGGCATCTACATTTCTATTTATCAAAAAATTTTAATAAAGTTTTATCACTAATAAGTGATGCTTACTATTCTTTGAATATTAATCATAAAGTTTTATTTTTTGAAATGAATTATTATTAATTTCTTTTTAATATGGTAATTTTTTATCATTAAACTTTTTATATATGTTATTACCTTAAGGTGAAGTGAAGTTAAATTGGAGAGTACTGTAATGCCTAGAAATTCAAGTGTATGGCTAAAAATGGCTTATGACTTTTTAGCTGACATACTCAGCAGTGGTATCAATAAAATTGTTCCAGTTTATGATCCACTTGAAGGTTATCGATATAAGCCTGTTGAAGACTTCTTTAAGATTCCTCCTAAGGATTCTAAGGTTATATTGGATTTATATGTTGATAATGGGCTTTTAAAGAGGTCTTTTTTCGATAAGGTTATCTTATGTCCTTCGTGTTCTTCTCCATGTCTTATGACTCGATATTTGTGTCCTTATTGTGGTAGTAAGAGTATTGTTAAGCATCGGATTTTAGAACATTTTAGATGTGGTACCTTAGACAATGAGGAGAACTTTAAGAGGGATGATACGCTTGTTTGTCCTGGATGTAATGGTGAATTAATCACTCTTGGTCAAGATTATAGGGTTGTCGGTGTGTGGTGTGAGTGTAGGTCTTGTGAACGGACATTTGATGCTCCTTCTATTGAGCATGAATGTGTTGAATGTGGTTTTCATTTCACCTTTAAGGATGCTATGTGTGAGGATGTTTTTGTTTATGTTTTGTCTGATGAGGTTGTTAAGAGTTTGGAGGGTAAGGTTGACTACCTTTTAAAGTTGAAAGGGATGGCTGAGGAGTTAGGATTTGAAGTTCATATTAATATGAAGTTGATGGGTGCTACTGGTGTTACTCATTCTTTTGATTTAGTGTTGATTAAATCTGTTAATTCTGAAGAGAAGATAATTGCGGTTGATATAATAGTTTCTAGTGATGAGATTGATGAGAGACATGTTGCTGCTGTTTTCACTAAATCTTATGATACTCGTCCCTTTAAGACTATTTTAATTGCAATCCCTAAGGCTTCCGATGAAGCTAAGAAGTTAATTGAGATTTACGGTATAATCTTAATTGAGGCTAAAGATGCTTTTGAAGCTGAAGTTAAATTGAAGAATGTTATTTTAAGTATTAATTTTAATGTTTAAGTTGGAAGTTTTACGATGTAGTTGAATAGTATTAAGCTTACTGTGAGTAGTATTATTGCATGTTTAAATCCTGCTGAGATTCTTTTTTCAGATATTTTTCCGGCCATTAATCCTCCAGTAATTGCTTCTATAGATAGCATGTGTAACAGTATTTGTCTTGCTTCTATTGGTGTTAGTAATGGTTGTATTGGGCCTCCATAGATTGATGTGCTTATATATAGTGGGTAAAAGAAGCTTGTAATTAATATTATTGAAATTATCATGAATGCTATAAAGGATGAATATATAGTTAACATGTGTACTCTTAGTTCAGCTATTCTTTCTCTCTCCATTATTTGTAGTGACCTTAGGAATTCACTTATCGTGTTTAATACTCTTGCTGTTTCTGTCCCCATTCTTCCTACTTCTAATAGTAGTATACTTACTCTTGTTGCTAGTGGTGTTCCTATTCTCTGAGCAAATGAGTTGAATGCTTTTTCTGGTGGTTGGCCCCATGATATTTGATGGACTAATTTTTTTAATTCTGGTGTTAATGGTCCATAATTTCTTTCTGCGGCAGCTTCTAGTGCTTTATAGAAGGGCATTCCACTTCTTAGTCTTTCAGCCATTTCTCTGAGGAAATCTGAGAATCTTTCTTCTACTGATTTTCTCCACCTATATTCCATGTAATCAGCTACTGCTGGAAATGTAAATGAAACTATTAGGCCACTAAAAATTAAATTATCTCTTGTTATTGGGTCATGTCCATATCTTATAAATGCTACTACTATTGTCATGAAGCCTATGAATATTGAGATTCCTGTTATTACTACTTTTTCTTTTTTCGCTATTTTTCTCATTTTAATCCTCCGGTATGTATGCGTCTACAATTATTAAGAATGATATGAAAATTACTGGAATAAATATGTAAGTTATTAGGAGTACTATGAGTTTAGCATTTATTCCCCATATGTTTCCTCCTAGGAAGGCCATGATTGTTGAGAGTATTACTATTACCATTGGCATGACCATTGATGCCATTATGTATATCTCTGCGATTGATAGTAATGTGCTATTTATTTTTCTAATTATTGTTCTTCTTATTGCAATAAATCTCTTAGCTTCTTCTAGTAAGTATCTTTTTAGGTCTCCTCCAATTCTTGTGATTGTTGCTATTCCTCTTAATACTTCGGCGAAGTAAGTTGATGGTGTTCTTTCTGCAGCTATTTCTAGTGCTGATAATATATCGTATCCGAATAGTTCTATGTCTTTAACGATTTCCTTTGCTTCATCTGATACTTCTGGTGGTGTGTTTACTCTTGCTAATGATCTAAATATGTCTGCAGGTGGTAGTTGGGCCATTGCTAATACTGCCATATAGCTGACTGTATATGGCATTGAACTGTCTATTGCTCTTTTTCTATTTCCCATCACATAAGATGGATACAGGTATAGCGCCCAGAAAACTGATAATCCAATTGTTATAGATAGTCCTATACTCATTAACATTGATTTTAGAAGATCTTTTATTAGAAACTCATAGATTAAAATGAATGCTATTGGTTCACTTAGAGTGAAGGTTAGGATTGATAGTAGAATCATACTGCTTACATATGCTTTGAAATTTATTTTTATATGCGCACTCTTTAATGTTCTTCTTAAGTCTTCTAGGTGTGGAAGTAGTGGGTCTATCTTATCGCCTAGAATTTTGAAGGCCAGTGTATAAATTGTTTCAAATTTCAAGTGAAGTACCCCGCCTTAATTGGATTAACGCTCTTCTAAATAGTCTTTCAGGGTCTGTGTAGTATGATCTTACAATATCTGCTACATCAGTATATTTTCTTATATTTGATTTTACCATCCATTCTAGAATTATCCTTCTTCTTTTTAGTTCTTCTTCTATGTATTCTCTAGTGTAGACTTTTGTTTTCATTATTTTCTCTATTAAGTAGCTTCTACCCATGTACTGGAAGGCATCATCTCTTGGATTCCATTTGTATATATCATTTGTTAATATTTCCTTATTTCTATCTAGCCCCACTATTTCTGATACTAATAATGTCCTTCTTACGGGTTTGTTGTTTAGCCTTAACTTCCCTTGAATTGTTATAATGTCCATGGCTGTTATCAGGTTTCTCGGTATATTCATTGGTTCTGATTCTAATCTTCTAATAACTGATTCCACTGAATCTGCATGTATTGTTGAAAGGCTTAGGTGCCCCGTAGCTATTGCTTGGAATAATGTATAGGCTTCGCTTCCTCTTATTTCTCCTACAATTATATAGTCTGGTCTTTGTCTTACTGCTGCTTTTAGTAGGTCAAAGAGTGATACTGATGTCTCTCTCGCTCCAAAGCTTGGTCTAGTTACCATTTGAAGCCAATTTTTGTGGGGAAGATTTATTTCTGGGGTTTCTTCAATGCTTATTATTTTGAATTCAGGTGGTATGAATAGTGATAACGCATTTAGCAGAGTGGTTTTTCCTGCTGCAACTCCTCCTGCTATTAGTATTGATGCTCTATTTTCTATGGCAAACCAAAAATATGCTGCCATATCAATTGAAAGTGTGTTGTATTTTATTAGGTCTATAATGGTTAATGGATCTTTTCTGAATTTTCTTATGGTGAATGATGATCCTTTTAATGATACTTCTCTGCCATAGGTTACCTGTACTCTGCTTCCATCTGGCAACGCTCCATCAATAATGGGTTGAGCAACGGAGACATGTTTACCCGCTCTATATGATAGTCTAATTACAAAGGCGTCTAATTCTTCTGCACTTTCGAATACTACATTTGTTGGTATTGATTCATATTCTCTATGCCATACAAATACTGGTAGTCCTGGACCATCACAGCTTATGTCTTCAATTAGTGAATCTCTCATCATTACATCAATTTTTCCATATCCTATGAAGTCTCTGACTATATAGTACATTATTTTGATTAATGTTTCTTCTATTACTCTGATTTTGTATTTTTTTATTGTTTCTAAAATTTTCATTTTCAAATATTTTTCAGCATCTTTTTCATTTCCAAGTTCCTCTAATTTGATGTCTAGTTCGTCTAGTAGGATTTCTTTTAGTTGTTCCAGTATTTTTTCTTCTTCTCTAAACAGTTGTGGTTCTATTACATCATATCTATATTGATTTGTTAGTGGGTCAATATATATTCCAACATAGGCGTGAGGTGGGTTTACAGCGTAAATTTTTATATATGCGTGGGGGGAGTGTTTTTTATTTGCTTCATTCAATTTTCTTTCCTCACTATAGATTATTAGTCGTTAATTATATTTTTGCTAATTTTCCACTTAACGTTATTGCTAAGTCTAATTTCTTGGAAGATGTCTTTAAAGTGGTTTTTCGATGATGTATGTTGCAAAATTTCCTCTCTCTGTAGTTATTTTTATGTAATCTCCAACATTTAGGCTGATGTTTTCAAGTGTAATTTTTCTTTCACTTCCAGTAGGTATATAGAAGTTTTCTGGTGTTTTTCTTAGTATATGGTTTATGTATATTGCTGCTACTCTTATGTCTATACTTCCAATATTTCTTATAGTTATTTCAACATTTCCATTGATTCGTTCAATTTGTATTATCTCTATTTTTTCTCTTTCCTTTTCCTCTTTTCTTTTGATATAATTTCTTATTGTTGTATGATAATTTACTGCTGTCGAGAATATTAGAAATGCCATGGATGTTATAATTACAATGAATAATAAGGCTCCTAGAACTGTGGATGAGGCTTTTTTCCTCATTTTTTCACCCTTTAAGGTTGTGTTACTATTGTTGATGTGAATTTGCTTCCCAGTGCTGTGGTGATTGTTATTTTCTGGGGTGCATATGCTATTGGTTCTTGTGGAAGTTTTATTTTTATTATAGTTAGCTCATTTTTCTTGATAGTTAACTTTCCCTGAATTTGCTTTATTAGTGTTCCATTACAGTAAATTGCTCTTATTTTACTTGTTATTTCACCGATATTTCTAATGTAGAGTGTGGCTGTTTGGTTTCCTGATTTAATGTATGCCTCTTCAATTAGTAGGTCTTCGGTTAATCTGTTGAATGTATCTGTAAAGTAGCTGTACATTTGTGTGGTGATGCCTGTGGTGGTTGCATAGGCTATTGCGAAGGCTGCAACTACAATAGTTGCTAGTAGAAGGTCTGAGACTATTGGTGATATGCCTCTTGATTTTTTCATTTTCTTTCCTCATTAATATTAGTGTTGTTTACTTTTATTGTCTTTTCTAATTTATTTTTTAAGTGATAGTACAAGTAGGTATATTATGTCTCCGTATAAAATTGATATTATTAGTCCTATGGTTATGAAGATTATCATTGGCAGTGCTGGTGTAACCCAAATTTTTCCTGATAATTTTTTACTTTCTATTACTTTGATAATTTCATTTAATTTTTCTTCTCCTGAGGTTATTCCAATTCTTATTCTTAGTTTTTTCCTCATTTTTCCATCTTCAATTTCTATTTCTTCTATGGGGTATAGAAATGGTTTTTCTTTAAGTTTAGTTATTGGAATTCTATATCCTGTTAGTAGAGCTATTATTTTTTTCCATGTCTTTTCCTTGTTTAATCCTTCAAATAATCTTTCGCCCTTTATCTTCCTTATTACGTTATATGTGAAAATGCCTATTGCCATTAATGCTGCTCCTATAACTGAGTTATTGAATACTGCTATTGGTATAAATGGATGGTTTACTATGTTGGTTTTGGTTAATGTTATATTTGGTTTTAGGGGTATTAGTAGGCTTAAAGCTATTAATGCCTTTGAATCTGCTCCTCCGAAAAAGTCTAGATAGAAGAGTGTGAAGCCAATGGCGAATGAGAATGATATCGATATTACAACTAGTATTAACCATAATCCGATTCCTGAAATTAGCATAATTTCAGTGGTCAAAAATACTATTCCACTTATTGACATTAGTATCCAGATTGTGTCTGTTATCTCCCTATTTTTCCAATCTTCCCATGAGGCGTAAGTAAATAGGATTATTGCTAGCATTATTCTTAAGAGGTCTAAAATTGTTTTTAATGAGTATTGAGTCAAATTCTCAACCGTATATTTTTATTGCTTTTTGCTATTTAACTTCTTATGGGACTATTCCTCTGTAGATATCAAATGTGCCTGCTTTGGTGGCTACTTTTATCATTATTACGTTTCCACTTTTTGGAGTTGGTACTGGAGGGAGATGTGGTTTCGTTATAGTGATTTCTTCAATTTCACCTGGACCTATTGTTATTGAAGATCCAACTATGTCCCATCTTGTTCCGTTGACATATACGGTGTCAATTGTTACCTTCACTGTACCGATATTTCTAACGTATATCGTTGCTTCTCCTTCTGTAATTCTGCTTAAGTCTACTTCTTCTATCCTAATCATACTTGAAGCTTGTTGTTGTTGTGCCGTTAGGAACCATGTTATCCATGAGTATGTTATTACCGATGCTGCTACTGCGATTACTATTAGTAGAAGTACTGCTATTACTGGTGAAATTCCTGTTTTATTCTTGTCGTTTTGCATTTAACCACTTCCATCGAAGTTTTATTTTCTTATACTTTTATATCTTTTCATCAATTAGAATAGATTATCTAGGTTTAAGTGTTTTAATTGAAATTAATTTAATTTTATGGCTTATATTTAGTTTAACGACTTTAGATTATTCTTATTGCAGTTTCAATTTCTATTCCTCTTGGTGTTATTTTATATGGTATGCTCATCCATGTGCCAATTCTTCTTCGCATTTTAACAATTCTTATAATCCCTACATTGCTTCCGTTTTGTGGTTTAAATTCCAGTACACCGTCAACTATGTGTTTTAATACTTGTTCATCCTTTTCATCTATTATTCCTTTAATTGCTATTAAGAAGTGTAATCCTCCTTTTTTTCTCGCTTTGTCCCTCATTTTTCTTAGTAGCTCAATAATTTTTTGTTTCCCTGTTTTCATCCACAGTGTGGTTATTGTATCTATACATGACCATTTACCCATATCTATTTCTTCAATTATTTCTTGGAGACATTTTTCAACTTTTATGTTTGTACTTGAGTATGCATCTATAAATTTCCATAGTGATTCTGTTCTTTTTATGTTCCATCCATAGGCGATCATTTCTTCAATTATATCGTTTGGATGACTATCAGTAGTTAAGTATACTACTTCCTCTTCTTCAAATGTATGTAGATATAGTGTTTGTAGGGCAAATAAGTCGTTTCCTGACCCTGGTTCACCGATTAATAGTATAATGTTTCCACTAGGTATTCCTCCATACATTTCATGGAAACCTGTAATTTTAAGTTGGACTTCCTTCACCATATGCATCTAAAATTACTATTGGGATAAAAATTAAATAAGGTTTCAGTATAATGGCGTTACGGGATGAGTTGTGAAATTTAAGTTTAGTGGAAGAGTAGTAGTTTGTCCAAATTGTGGTTTTAAATTTAGTCTTTCATATGCAAGAGCCTTTGCATGTTCTGGTTGTCCTTCTTCAACTACTGGTGGGTGTGGATATGTTAGATGTCCAAAGTGTGGTAATGAATTTCCGTATTCTGAATAGTGGGCTTAAATAGATTTTTGCATTATTTTATGATGGGTTTTATACGAAAACATTTGTCTTTACTTTAACTTTTATGTCTTCTCTTATACTTGTCATTGTGGTTGCTTCTCTTGCTTCTAATTTTAGATTAATCGTGAAAACTAATTCTTCAAATTGGATTTTGGAATCTGTTTGTAATAGGGTTTTATCTATAATTTATAGAACATCGTTGATTGCCTTAAAGTGTGATGGCTTCTGTAGAGCTACCGTTAATGTTTCTATACCATTATTCGCTGGTGATACTGTTTATCATTTAAAGTTGATTAAATCTTCTAAAGACAATATTGTTTATCTTAAAGTTTTTTCTGAAGAAGATGTTTTTTCATTTCCCCTCCCTAAATTCATTATTAATGGTTATGGTGAAGTGGTTAGTTCAGCTGGTTATTTAACCTTAACTTTTGAAAAAGTCTCTAATGGAATTATTGTTTGTATTGGTGGTAATTAATGTTTAATAAAGGATTGTCAACAATAATTGATGTATTATTTGCTTTTATCATCTTTCTATTATCTTTTTTCTTTGTTCTTTCTTCTTCTAGTATTATTTTTATTAATTCGTCAGACTTGATTAATAAAATTGATGAACAATATGTTGCTATGAGAATCATTGATTTACTATGCTTATCACCTGGCTATCCAGTAAATTGGATAAAAAATGTTGATGGGATAGAGCATTTAGGATTAGCAGCTATTAATAAGTCGTCTTATGTTCTTTCAAGGGAAAGGGTTGAATTTTTCTTTAAAAATCTTACTTTAAGTGAAATTTATTTATTCTTTGGTTTGAGAGATGAACTTTATGATATTAAATTTGTATTAGAACCTGTTTTCCCAAGTGAAAAATATTCTTTTAAACTTCAATGTGGTAACGTAGATGGTGGTTTTGTTTCTAGTAGACTTGTTATGATTGATGGTTATCTTTTTATTTTTAGAGTTTATGTACGGAGGAAGTCTTGATGAGTAAAGGTGAATTATTCTCTCTAGAGTCTCTTCTTTCTTTGCTTATAGTTCTTCTTTTTGCTTTCTTATCTATTTCTCTATATTTTAATTATCCTATAGATAACTTAAAATTTGAAGATTATGAATTAAGCTTAAGTTATGCACTTTTAAAGCTTGATAGATCGGGTTTTCTTAGTGAAATTGCTAGAAAGAATAATTGGTTTTCTCTATATAGGTTAATGAATAAACTTCTTCCTAATTGTAGTTTGAAATTGGAGATCTACAATCAAGAGTTAACTACTATATATTCTGAGGGGTATTGTTATAAGGCTTCTAGAACTATATGGTATGTTTTTGTTCTTCCTAATGAAACCTTGACTTATTATGGTATTAAGGTTTATGTTGGTGGGTGAATATGTCAAGACATGCACAAGTCTTTAGCCTAGTAGCTTTAATATTATGTCTACTAGTTTTAACTGTTTCTTCAATAAGTGTCCAGCCACGTATGATGAAGAGTGTTAAATTTGAAGATTTGTTTTTTATGGACAATATTTCCTTATGTATTGAAAAAATTTTTCTGAAAGCTGTTATTCAATCGTCTCTTAAAGATAATGCAGATGTCCTTAAGCATTACCTTAATAGTTTTAATCATTTTATTCAAGTCTTTTTCGATGAGAGAGAACATAGTTTTAATTTGAGTTGGAATGGTGACATTTCATTTAATTGGAATTCAAGTCATTCTTTTACTCAAGCATTTTTAGATGTTTTCATAAACTGTGGGGAAGCTGTTTTCCATAAGAAGTTTACTTATAATTTCTCTGTTAGAATTGAGGATGTTTTTTGGACTGGAGATTCTGGTGGTATTTCTCTAAAAGCTTTGTCAAATAATAGGTTATGTAGAGTTAATGTTATTCGTGTTTATGCTCTCGTTAATAAAACTTGGATAGAAATAACTGAGTTTCATTTTTTCTTCAATGGAAAATATACCTTTTTGCTGTTTGATTTTCCTAAGCCGAAGAGCCTCTTTTTAATTGTTAATGATGAGAGTGGAGTTGTTGTTAAAGTTAAGATAGACTTGTAGCTTTCTACGATAAGTTTAACTGTTTCATTGTAAACTTTAGGATTATTGGGGTTCAGTTTGAATAAGAAATTGAGGTTTGGACCTGCTGGAAAACCCTTAAAATATAAGGGGAAGTCTGAGGAGGTTCCTCGTTATCTACATGAGTTGGGACTAAATGCCTATGAATATCAAGCTGTTAGGGGTGTTAGAATAAGTGAAGATAAAGCTAGAGTTTTAGCTGAGCTTGCTATGGAATTTGATATAGAATTGTCTATTCATGCTCCATATTACATTAATCTCTGTTCAACAAAGGAGTCTGTTCTCAAGTCTAGTATTCAGAGGCTGATTGCTTCTGCTAGAGCAGCTAAAATGATGAATGCCAGTATTGTTGTTTTCCATCCAGGTTATTATGGTGGCTTAAGCTCTGAGGATGCTCTAAATATTTGTGTTTCTTCATTAAGCAGAGTTATTGAGAGTTTGGAGAGTGAAGGTCTTTCAAATATTTATTTGAGTCCCGAGACCACTGGGAAGGTTAAGCAATTTGGCAGTCTAGATGAAGTTTTAAGTTTATGTGAATTGATTGGAAATATGGTTCCAACTATTGATTGGGCTCATTTACATGCTCGAGGTAAAGGTGCAATAAGAACTAAGGATGACTATTTGAAGGTTTTATTTGAAATTGAGAGAAGACTTGGTAGTGATGTTGTGAAAAATTTGCATATGCACTTTACAAAGGTTTCATTTTCTGATAGTGGTGAGGTTAAGCATTATCCGTTAAGTTCCATGGATCATGGCCCAGATTTCAGGTATTTGGCTGAGTTAATTGTTGAATTCGATTATTATTTCACTATTATCTCTGAGTCCCCACTACTTGAAGATGATGCTCTGTTAATGAAGAGTATAGTCGAGAATCTATTAAAGATTTAATTTTTATGATTATGTATAGTCGCAGATTGGATTATTGTTTTTAGGGTTTAATAATATCGTATGCTTTCATGTACTTTTTATCTATAATTTTATAGGTTTTACATATTACTTGCGTGAGTATACTCTGTTTATATTGCTATTTAGTATCCGGTTGTTTATTTGTGTTAACAGTAGTTCTTAATTAGTGTGGGATTTTATTTTAATAGGGGGTTTAATAGTATTGCTCAATAAGTTGAGGGAGCGAATTAAGAAGTATTTAGATCCAGTTGCATTTGCTTTAGTTAATATTGGTTTTTCTCCCAATCTTGTTTCGTTTTTAGGATTATTGTTTGCACTTATTTCAGGGATTATGTTTTTTTATGGTGAGTTGATGCTTGCCTCTTTATTTATATTAATTTCAGGTTTATTTGATGCTTTGGATGGAGCTATAGCACGTATTTCTGGTGTCTCATCAAATTTTGGTGCCTTCTTAGATTCTATGCTTGACAGGTTATCTGACTTTATTATAATTTTCTCTGTTATCCATGCTTCTCTTTGTACCTTGGAGTGGGGTATTATGGCATTGACTGGTTCATTTCTAGTAAGTTATGCACGTGCAAGGGGTGAAGCATTAGGGGTTGAAATGTCTGGTGTGGGTTTAGCTGAAAGAGCTGAACGATTAATAATTTTGGCTATTGGTGGTTTTCTAAATTTAGTTGAATGGGCTATTATCGTTATTGCTATTTTAACATTTTTGACTGTCATTATTAGATTTTATAGAGTTTGGATAGAATTGAGGGTGGAGGATGCGTAGAATATTTGTTTTAAAGGCTTCTACTGCGGTTACTGCGCCCATTTTTATAATGAGGAATATTGCTAGTACTAGTGGTCGATTAGATGTTGTTTGCAGGTGTATTCTTAATGCTTTTCGAATTAATGGTGGTGTTAGAAGGAATGTAGATTTTTATGCTGTTTTAGAAGGTCCTCCTTCACCTCCTAAATTATTGAAGGTTTCAGGGAGTCTTCTTAATAGTCTTCCTGAAAGTGAAGTTGAAGTGGCTCGGATTATTAGGGATTTATTGTCTATTGATTGTGGCTTCCATCCAAAGAATAATGCATTTGAAATTTGTAGAATGGATTTTAAGAAGTTAATTTTGTCTTTTAAGAAAAATGGTTTTAGGTTACTATATTTACATGAAAAGGGCTTAGATTTCAGGAAATTTAATTTTACATTAGATGTGCCTACAGTTTTTATTTTAGGTGATCATATTGGTTTAGATCCAGCTTCTGAAAGGTTTCTAGCTTCATTAAGCATTCCACGTGTTAGTTTGGGCCCAGTTGTCTATCTTTCGAGTCATTGTGTTATATTGGTTAATGAGGAGCTTGATAGATTGAATTTGTAAGATTAGATTTTAAAGTTATCTTAGTGGTCTTCTTTTTTTCCTTTCTTCTCTAGCTCTAATTTTAACTATTCCTCTGAATATTGCACATGAGACACAGTAGTATCTTGTTACTGGTATTTTTTGGATGATAGCCCCCTTCTTTTCAAGTTCTTTTGCTAATTGAGGGTCGACTGGAGAGAGGAATCTTGTTATTTTCTTGGCTTTGCTCCTCGGAATCCATGCTCCGCAAGAATCACATTGGACTTTATCTTCTCTTCCTTTACTTCCCTTTGATCTTCCCCTAGACTTCCGCTTCTTTGGCAATTTTCATCCTCCAAGGATGTAAGAGCTTTAATCCTAAATATTAGTCTTCCTATTCTTTATACTGGGGCAATGTCTTCAAAATCCTTTGATATTGCAATTTTGGGTCATATTGCTCTTGACGTAATCATGACTAGTGAGGGATCGACTTTTAATTCTCTTGGAGGTGCACCAACTTATGCTGGTTTTTCTTCTAGGCTTTTGAATTGTAGTGTCGTTTTATTTTCGAAAGTTGGATGTGATTTTGAGGATCGGTTTATTAATCGTTTTCTTAGGGCTTCGATAAATGTTGATTATTTGAAGATTGTTGAGAGATCTACAACTCGTTTCTTGATTAGATATTTCGATGATAATAGATTGTTAAAATTGATTTCACGTTGTGAGGATATTTTTCCACAAGATTTACCATTAGATTTAAAGGTTAATTCTATTTTTATAAGTCCTATTTGCCGTGAACTTCCATTGCCTACTTTGAATGCTATCTTGAATTATTATGGTGATGTTCAGCTTTTAGCTTTAGATATTCAAGGTTTTATTAGAAATTTTACTTCTAATGGATGTGTGTTTTTGTCTAAATGGCCCTTTGAAATCGATTTATTGAAGTCCTTTCATATAGTTAAATCTTCATATAATGAATTTGTTTCAGCTTTTAGTGTTTCGAATATATATGACGGAATTAATTTTCTTAGAAAAATCGGCGTTAAGATTGTGATAATCACTATGGGACGTAGAGGTTGTCTCGTATGTTCTTCTTCTAGATTATGGCATGTTCCAACTTTTCCAGTTAAAGTTGTTGATCCAACTGGATGTGGAGATGCCTTTATGGGTGCCTTTATTTCTAATTATTTGCGTAGTTTTGATCCTTTAGAAGCTGCCTCTTATGGTTCATCTGCTGCTTCTTTTGTGGCAGAATCACATGGTTCCACTAATTTTGGATTTAGAAGTGAAGTTGAAGAGCGAGTTGACTGGATTTTTAATAATATTCGTCTGGTTAAGCTTTTTGATTAATATGTTTTGGCAAGTCTTAATATTTTAGTGGACTTTTTATTGCAGATTATACATTTGCTGTTATATTTCTCTGCATCTAGGGCTTCGCCTAAAACTCTTGCATTTAGTTTTTCCCCTATTTTTAATCCGCATTCATCTTCTCCGCACCAAGGGACTTCTATTATTCCGCCTTCTTCTTCAATTATTTTTCTTGCTTCTTCTAGGTTCTCTACTCTGTTTACTTGTTCCTTAAACCATTGCCATGCTCTTTGCTTTAATGCTTCCTCTACTTTATTCAAGAGCTCCTTTACCTTTTCTATCATTTCGCTTGTTCTATAAACGTATCTTTCAAGGGTGTCCCTTCTTGAGACTGTTATTGTTCCCTTTTCCAGATCTACTGGTCCTATTTCAATTCTTATGGGGACTCCTCTTAATTCCCAGTCGTAAAATTTGCTTCCTGGCGTTATGTCTTCTCTGTCATCTAGCTTTACCCTTAAGTCTGCTTCTTTCAATTTTCTATATATTTCTCTGCTTTTTTCATATACTTTTTCTTCTACTCCCTTGTATGGTATTGGTATTATTACTATTTGAATTGGTGCAATACTTGGAGGTATTATTATTCCTCGGTCATCTCCATGAATTGATATTAATGCTGCAATTACTCTTTCTGATATTCCATAGCATGTTTGCCATATATGTTCATGTGTTCCATCGATTTTTAAGTATGTTATTTCAAATGCTTTTGAGAAATTTTGTCCAAGGTTATGGACTGTTCCAATTTGCATTACTCTTTTGTCTGGCATTATTGTATCAAAGGCTATTGTATAGATTGCTCCTGCAAATTTATCCCATTGTGGCCTCAAGTTTATAGTATACGGTATTCCTAGAGTTTCAAAGAATTTACTGTACACTTTTATAGCTTCTTTTATTTGTTTTTCAGCTTCTTCAAGGGTTGCATGGGCTGTATGTGCCTCTTTAAATGTTGTTATTTCTCTCACTCTTATTAATGGTCGTGTAGCCTTTGTTTCATATCTAAATACGCTCACTATTTGATATAGTTTTAAGGGCAAGTCTGTGTGGGATTTTATCCAAAGTTTAAGCATTGGTGCAAGTGCAGTTTCACTTGTCGGTCTTAACGCTAGTTTCACATCTAGTCTATCTAGACCTCCATGTGTTACCCAGTATACTTGTTCTTCAAATCCTTTAACATGTTCGGATTCCTTAGCTAACAGTGTTTCGGGAATTAGTAGTGGTAGGAGTACTTCTTGATGGTTTGTTTCATCTAGTAGTCTTCTAATTATCTTCAGGATGTTTTTTCTTAATTTGAATCCATAGGGTCTCCAAACTCCACATCCCTTAATTGGATATCTGTAATCATATAATTCTGCTCCATTAAGTACTGATCTGAACCATTGGCTAAAGTTTTTCTCCCATTTTTCTCTTGAAGGTATAGGCATTATATCACCTTTCAGTTGATTTTCGTTAAGTTTGAGTTATGTTTTAGTTATAGTATTTAATATTACTTATTTTTAAATTTCTCATTTGATTTTGAGATGATATGACTTATTTTCCATTGTAAGTATCATCCTATAATACTTTAGGATGGAGCTAATGTAGCTCATATTTCCTTTATAGATAGTTTTTTAAGCCTACCCTCTATACTTCTAGAGGGCAATGACCTTGATATTAGGTGAGGTTGAAGCCTTCGCCCTATATGGCTTCATATTTGTGTTTTCCATGTTATCCCTCATTCTGCTCGCTAGGTTTTTGAATCCTATTAAAGTTACTAAGGTTAAGTTTGATATTTTCGAGTGCGGTCAAATTCCTGAAAGAAAGGCTAGGGATTTTAGAATTGAAGGTGTTAGTAAGTATTTTTTATATGCAATTGTCTTTTTAATGGCTGATGTTGCTATTTGGATTTTATTGTTTTCTTCTCTTTCAATTTCTCTTCACACTATTTACACATTGGTGGCGTACTTGTTTTTACTCTTTATTTCAATTATGATTATTGTTAGGAGGATTCCAAGATGAATTTAAGTGAAGGAGTGAGAGGCTGTCTTCTTAAGGTTCTAGATCCCCTCATTAGATGGGGTAAAATGTACTCTCTTTGGCCCATACATTTGGTTACTGGTTGCTGTTCTCCTGAGTTCATGCAGGTTGCTGGGCCTCGATATGATATGGAGCGTTTCGGTATTTTACCTATGCCTTCAACTAGGCAATCTGATGTCCTAGTTATAATTGGTCATATAACTAGAAAGATGGCTAGTAGACTTAAAATACTTTATGAACAAATGCCTGATCCTAAATATGTTATTGCCGTTGGAGCTTGTAGTATTAGTAAAGGCCCATTCTATGATTCATATTCATTAGTTAGAGCAGATGAAATTCTTCCAGTTGACGTTTATATTCCTGGATGTCCTCCTCGTCCAGAAGCGATGATTCATGGTTTTATGCTCTTACAGAGAAAGGTGAGAAAAGGTGAGTGGTGAAGTAGATAGATTAATAGATGTGATTAAGTCTAAGTTCGGTGATTATGTAGATGATATTAAGTTAATTGGGAAGAATAAGTTGTCAATTATTGTTAAGATTGAGAAATTAGTTGAATTAGCCACTTTTCTTAGAGATGAGTATTATTTTATTCAGCCTGTAGGGGCTGGAGGAGTTGATCTTATACGGGAGAAGCTGATGCAAATGGTTTACTATGTATATTCACCTAAGTTGAAATTTACTGTTTTAATTAGGGCTAATGCTCCTAGGGATAATCCCGTTTTTCCCTCACTAATTAAAGTTTGGGGTGCAATGGATTATCATGAACGTGAGGCATGGGAAATGCTTGGCATAAATTTTGAGGGTAACCCTAATTTATCACATCTCCTTCTCCCAGAAGATTGGAAGGAGGGTTATCCTTTAAGGAAGGATTTTAAGCTTAAGCGGGGTGCATAGTTATGCTCTCTAGTGAAAGTATAATGGAAATTAGTTGGGGTCCTCAACATCCAATGAGTGGACAAATCAGATTCATAGTTAAAACTGATGGGGAAAGGGTTTTTGAGATTAGACCTGATATGGGCTTTAATCATAGGGGTTTAGAGAAGATACTTGAGCATCGCTCTTTTCTTCAAGGTATTGTGCCTGTTGAGAGAATGTGTATGGCTGACGCTGCAAATATGGGATTAGCATATGTTAGAGCAGTTGAAGAACTTGTCGATATAGAGCCTCCGAAAAGGGCTAAGTATATCAGGACTGTTCTCTGTGAAATGAGTAGAATTAATAGTCATTTATATGGCTTCGGGTTAATGGCTGAAGCTTGTGGTGGTTATCCTGCAGTCTTCTTATGGACGGTTGCAGACCGAGAATTATTTTTAGATTTATGTGAAATGTTGACTGGTGCTAGATGGAGTTATTCATTCTTTTGTCCTGGTGGTGTTCTTCGAGATTTACCTAGGGGCTTTAAAGAGAAGGCTTTTAAGGTTTTAGATTACTTTGAAAAGAGGCTTGAGGCATATAGGGATGCTTGGCTTGAAAATATAGTTTTCGAAGCTAGAAGTAGAAATCTGGGCATATTGAAGGCTGATGACGCTTTAAGGCTTGGTGCAACTGGACCTTCCTTGAGAGGTTCTGGTGTTTCTATTGACATGAGAAAAGAGGAGCAATATGATGCATATGGAGAGCTTGACTTTAAAGTTGTTACACAACCTGAAGGAGATTCCTATGCAAGAACTGTGGTAAGATACTTGGAGATGGTTGAAAGTGTTAAAATTATAAGGCAAGCATTAGAAAATATTCCTGAAGGCCCAATAAGGGTTAGGGTTCCACTTAAACCTAAATTGGATGAGAGTTATGTAAGGGTTGAATCTGCTAGAGGTGAACTTGCAGTACATATGATAGCGGGTAGAAGCGATATACCCTATAGAGTCAAAATTAATTCTCCTACTTATAGAAATCTCTACGTTATCTCACAGTTACCTAAGTTAACTGAAATTTTAATGGCTGATGTCCCAGTAGTTATTTATTCTTTTGATCCTTGGTATTTAGATGCTGATCGGTAGGTGAATTTGAATGGATGTAATAGGTTTTATTTACTGGTTGATTGATTGGGTTATTACCTTTATTACACTCAATTTCAAGAGATTGCTCCAGATAATAGTGATTCCAGGTCTTCTCTTTATAGCTTTATTTGTAATTGTTACTGTTTGGTTTGAAAGAAAGTATTTGGCGGATGCAATGTTAAGAATTGGTCCTCTCTATGCTGGTAGAATTGCAGGCTGCTTACAATTAATTGCAGACTTTCTAAAGCTTTTAACAAAGGAAGTACTTGTCCCTGAATATGCAGACAGGATATTGTTTCTCGTTTCCCCTGCAATAATGCCCGTCTTTGCTGCTTTATCAATTGTTTTAATTCCATTCGGACCTGACTGGATATTGTTTAGGGGTGGAGGTATAGGGTTACTGCTATTTTTAGCTATTATTGGTTTAACACCCTTCGTAATAATGCTTGCTGGATGGGCCTCAAATAATCGGTATGCAATTATAGGTAGCATTAGGGCAGCTTACCTGTTTATTGCGGGTGAACTGCCTCTAATGATTTCATCAATTGGCGTGGCTATTATGGCTAATTCCTTTGATCTAATCGATATTGTTGAAGCACAGAGAAACATATGGTTCGTTGGGCCTCAAATACTTGGGTTTATAGCTTTCTTCATAGCTTCTTTAGCTGAAGCTGAGAGGACACCCTTCGATATTGCTGTAGCTGAACAGGAAATTGTAGTTGGTTGGCGAACTGAATATACTGGCGCTGTTTTTATGCTTACAATGATGGCTGAGTATGCTGGACTATGTGCTTGGTCATTGTTGTTGGTAACTCTATATTTTGGTGGTTATTTAAGTCCATTACCAATATCTATACTTCCGCCAATGGCTTGGCTACTAATAAAGTTTGCAATTGTAATTGTAATAATAATATTACTGAGAACTGTTTTTCCAAGATTTAGGATAGATCAAGCACTTAAAATTGGCTGGTATTTTCTCATTCCACTTTCAATAGTGAATCTAATTATTACATTAGCTTTTAAGTTGCTGTTAGGAGGGATTATTCCATGAGTTTACTGAAAAAGATCTTTGGTCCCTATAGTGTTGTTTTTAAACATGTTTTCATGAAGCCGCATACTTTAAAATATCCTTATGAACGAATACTTCCTCCAGAGGGGAGTAGAGGTCGTCATGTACTAGATTTAGATAAATGTGTTGGATGTGGATTGTGTGCAACTATTTGTCCAACAAAGGCTATAAGCATTGTTCCTGTAACTCCTGGTATTAGCACATCTAAAAAGGCTCCTGAGATAGATTATGGTAAATGTTGCTTCTGTAGTTTTTGCGTTTATATTTGTCCTAGAACTGCACTGCGAACTGTAGGTGTGTTTGAGCTTTCAAACAGAAATAGGGTTGGATTAGTTTTCTCCCCACTTTCATTAAGACATGAGCCTTCAATTAAAAATGTATTGCCCATGCTTAAAAAAGTAGTTAAAGTTGAAATTGAAGATGAATCTATCAAGTATAAAGAGTTAGAGTGAGATATAAGCTTTCAAAGCTTTTAATGAATTATTGGAGGCCTATTTTTGAATGATTGTTTCGATGTAATAGTAGTTGGAGCTGGACCTGCTGGGGTTTATGCAGCTTTAGGTGCCACGGAACTAGGTGTCAGCGTACTTTTAGTTGAAAAGAACGAGAGAATTGGTTTTCCAGTTAAATGTGGGGAATATTATCCTGCTGAGAATGAATTACCTTCTCTTATAGATCATTTTGAGGAGATTCGTGATTTAATGGTTTTCCCTTTAAAGTTTAAGGTTAATGAATGTAGTTTCATAAAAATATTCTCCTCTCTAAGGAGGCCATGGACTATAAATTTTAATGCTGTGGTTCTGGATAGAGCTGCTTTTATTGAGAGTGTAGCCAAAGTTGCAGCTAGATATGGAGCTAAGATAATGATGAATGCTAGAGTTATTGATTTATCTCTTGACCCTGTTGGTGTACATATTCGTGTTGGAAATAATATTGAATTTAAGAGAGCTAAGATTGTTATAGGTGCTGATGGTGCTTTCTCGGTTATTGCTAGAAAATCTGGACTGGAGGTAAGAAGTGTTAGAGACTATGCTTATTGTATTCAAGCTAAGATGGAAAATTTAAATATAGATCCAGAAGTAACTGAGATGTACTTTAATAAAGATTTAGCACCTGGCGGATATGCTTGGATAATACCTAAAGGTGGAGCTATTGCTAATGTGGGTTTAGGTGTAAGATTTAATTTTACTAGTAGACCCACGTCATTGATGGATTATTTAAACTACTTCACTGGTATAGATGAGAGATTGAAGAGAGGATACATAAATAATATTGTTAGAGCACCAGTTCCTATTAGTGGTTCATTACCTTCAACCTTTAGGAAAAATGTTATTTTAGTTGGTGATGCTGCAGGTCAAGTGTTACCCTCTGTTGGTTCTGGTATTCCTACTGCCATAATAGCTGGATATTTTGCTGGTAGAGTTGCTGCAATACACATTTTAAATCATGCTCCTTTGAGCTTATATGAGGATTATTGGAAGAAGCATTTTATGAATGCGCTGAAAAGGTCATTGTTTATAAGACGTTTAGGTGATTTATTTATGAAATCAAATTTCATGTTGAATTTCATCTTCTCACTTTTGGGCGGGAAAATGTTAGATAAGATTATGCGTACTGAAATACCTCTATTTAATCGCTTAATAGAGCTTTGACTATTATTCTCATGGCATATTTCAATTTTTTAAATCTGGTGAGCTTCATCCAGCTTAACTCTTCCCTCTTACATAGTATTTTACTTATTATTTCTTCTTTAGTTAAGTGTTCTGAAACTGCCCTTCTTTTTAGTGTTTCAATTTTCTCTTTTATTTCTTTTAGTTCTTCTCTTCCAATTATTCCCAGCTTATACTTCAAATGGGCTGAATGTATTGCTGCTTCATAGGTTAGCTTTATTAATTCTGTTTTGCTCAGCCACTTTGTCTCATAACTGATGAGGTCTGTCCAATTTCTAGATTTTTCAATCAATCTGTAATGGTCGATTAGATTGTTGGCATATTTAATGTATCCGTACTTGTCGGGATATTCGTAAGCTAGCGATCCTGGATCTAAGAATGGAAGAAGTGGTGATATAAATAAGTGGATTCTTTCTTTCTTATAGAATTTATCTGCAAGGTAACTCATGTATTTTAGTGTTTCTTTGACATGTTCCCTTGTTTGTTTAGGAAGTCCAATTGAGAAGTAAATATCGATTCTAGAGGCATTTGCTTTTAGGATTTCTTCTATTGATTTCTCTAGACTTCTATTTGTATAAAATCTTCCCTGTGCATATCTTATAGTTTCAATACCTGATTCTGGTGTTATTTCAAAGCTAAAGTCTGTTATGGTTCTTGAGATTTCATATATTTCTTCTTTCTTGAGGGGTTTGAATAGTTCAAATACTACTGGAATATCTATTTTTTCTTTTCTCACTTCCCTCAAGACTTCTAGGAAAAATCTTTCTCCTGGCATTCTTAAGTCTCCAACAATGAAAGCTGGAACCTTGAGTTCTGATATGTAGGTTAATTCTTCAACTATTTTCTTGGGGCTTTTAAGAGCTAATCCTCTCCTATTGCATATGTGGTAGTATGCGAAGGCTGATCCACCACAGGTTGTACAATTGTTTAGACAGCCTTTAAAGGGTAATACCATCATTAACGGATATTCTAGGAAGTCTACATAGGGGAGAAGGTTGTCAGATGCAAGTTTCTTGACGTATTTTCTAGCTAGGTCTTTATAGTTTATGATTAGTTCGTCTAAATTTTGTGGAATGTATGATAAGGGGTTAACTTTTATCTTTTTATCTTTTCTCCATATTAAGTTGGGTATATTCTCAAATGTATTCTTTCCCTTTTCTAATGTCTCTAGAAGTAAGTTTAATGGTTCTTCTGTTGTGTCTCCTCTTAATATGAAATCTATGTCACTTACTTTTTCCATTAGTTCTTTGTAGTAATAGGATGCTGAAAGTCCTCCTATAACAATTGGGATGTCTGGTCTCTCTTTTTTAATTATTCTGGTTATTTCTATTACTCCATATACGTGTGGTAGCCAATGGAAATCCAATCCTACAATATCCGCTTCAATTTTTCTTGCAAATTCTTTAATTGGGAATTTAGGGTTTTTTAGCATTTTTAAAGCTAAATTAACAATGTCTACCTTGTGTCCTCTTCTTTCTAGATAGGATAGTATTGTAACAAAGCCTATCGGATACATTTCTAACATTGGGGTTGATGGTATTACATCGCTAATGGGGCCTCGTAATATTGGTTTTTGGTGTGGTTTTAGAATTGTCGGTGGGTGTATCAATAGTAGCTTGATTTCTGGCACCTCTCATTTAATTTGTTTGCTTAGTTCATTCCATACTTTTTTAAGAGCTTCTAAACCTCTAATTTCCATTGGATATAACTCTAGTTTCATTATTGTGAATTTATCGGAATATTCATTAATAATCATTTTAATGTATTTCTCCTGTATCTTCCATAAACTTTCTAGGAATTTTATTTTCGTTAGCTCTCTAGGTATTACCTTATTTATTATAATGTGTCTTGTGCTTATTCCAAAATTTTTTAATTCATTTATTATTCGTTTAGTCTGGAAAACTCCTAATGCTTCAGGTATAGTTACTACAACAAATTCAGTTATGTTTTCATTTCTTAAGATATCCATTACTCTTTTTGCCAGGGCACGCCAACTTTCAATAATTTCTAGGGGGGTTCTTTTATCTTTTCTGCTAATTTTCCTCCTTAGCTTTTCTAGATGGATTCTTACTTTTGCATACATTCTAGCCGCATCTGTTAGGTGGTCGTAAATTTTTTCTTCAAGCCTTAGTATGCTTAATGTATGTCCTGCTGGCGCGGTATCCCATACAATTGTATCGTATTCATTTTTTTCAATTAAGTCAAGTATATAGGCAAGCATGAATTGCTCGTCAATGCCTGGGGCTTCGGCGACATATTCGATTACTTCAGGGCCTACTGGTAGAAATGCTGATGCTACCTCGTATATTTCCTTTCCAAACTTTTCCTTCCACATATTTATAATAATGTCACTTTTAAGTTCAAGTGCATATAGGTTTTCAGTAATTTTTGTAATTTTATCTCCAATCTCTATGGCGAATATATCGGATAGTGATGGTGTAGGGTCGCTTGATATTATTAACGTCTTTCTTTCCATTGCTGACATTCCTAGTGCAGTGGAAGCTGCACAGGTAGTTTTTCCAACTCCTCCTTTCCCCCCGAACATTATAAGTTTCTTCGAGGTTAACGCAGTCAATGATTTTTTCCTCCTTTTCATCTACCATTGAATTTATTGTTGATTTAAAGTTTCCGAGGGTGATAAACTAATCTAGCGATTTGACTTTAGTAAAGGGATTTTATGAAAATACTAATAGCTCCATGATATATTAGCATATTGTAAAGAAGTAGATTTTCCAAATGAAAAGATATATAAAGTTTTCAAAATCTAGAGTTTTTAAGGTGTTATAATTGAGCGTTAATCGGCTTAATGTAATTTGGTTACAAGGTCAGGGATGTACTGGATGTACAGTGTCTATAACTGGCGCCTCGTACCCTAGGTTAGTTGACATTTTAACTGGATTTCTTCCACAGGCAAAAGATATTGTTCTTCAGTTTCATCCCACTATAATGTTGCCACACGGTGAAGAAGCTCTTAAAGTATTGAGAGCTGCAGTAAGGGGAGAACTTGATCCATTTGTGCTTGTAGTTGAAGGTGCAATTCCAGATGAAGATGCTGCTAAGAAGAATAATGGTTTTTGGTGTATGGTTGGAGAAGAAAATGGTAAACCAATGACTTTTAATGACTGGCTCATTAGGCTTGCTGAAAGGACTGCTGCTTTGGTCGCAGTTGGTACTTGTGCCTCTTATGGTGGCATTCCACATGGTCTACCTAACCCGACAGGAGCTAAAGGTGTACTCCAATTCTTTGGTAAAGACTGGAAGAGTAAGCTTGGTCTTCCAGTAATTTGTATACCTGGATGCCCAGCTCATGGTGATCATATAACCGAGACACTTACACACTTAGTGCTGACTGCAAGGGGATTTTTACCTCCACCAGAGTTAGATGAATTTCACAGACCATTATTCATATTTGGACAATTAGCACATGAAAATTGCCCCAGAGCAGGTTTATTTGCATCAGGTAAATATTCTAAGAAATTTGGAGAAGAATACTGTATGGGATTGCTGGGCTGTAAGGGACCGATAACTCATTGTGATGTCCCCCGAAGAGGATTTATCGATGGCATAGGTGGCTGTCCGACTATTGGCTCTATATGTATTGGCTGTACTGAGCCAGAGTTCCCTGATGAGCCATTCTCTCCATTCTTCAGAAAGGCACCACCCAGTGTATTTGCTGTAGAGGCAATTTATGACATTTTAGGTAAAATCTATGCAGTTCTTCACAGATTGAAGAGGAGGGAGATATAATGGAAGCTAAAAGACATAAGGTAGTCTCTATAGAGCCATTAACAAGGATTGAGGGTCATCTAGCCATTCATGCTGTAGCTGATGTTGAGTTGAAGAAGTATGTTGATGCACATGTATTTGGCACAATGTTTAGAGGCTTTGAAGTAATATTGAAAGGAAGAGAGCCAGCGGATGCTATATGGTTAACTCAGAGAATATGTGGTGTTTGTCCTACTCCTCATGGATTGGCTTCCGTTGAATGTGTTGACATGACTTATCAAGCTCCTCCTCCACCATTTGCTATAGCCATTAGAAATTTCATAATGATGAGTGAACAACTATATGATGCTGCTTTGGGATGTGGTATACTTCAAGGACCTGACTATTGTGAAATTCTAGTGAAGAAATTTAATCCTGAATGGTGGGATGAAGCTCAGAAACGGAAAGCTGAAAGAAGTGATCTTCACAGATATTCCAATATTGCTGATATCATGACTGCTTTAAATCCTCTAACTGGTTCCCTTTGGGTTAAATGCCTACAAATGGCAAAAGTAGGTCGAAAAATGAATGTAATTTTTGGTGCTAAGCATCCTCATATTGGTACCTTCATTCCAGGCGGAGTAGCTAAAACAGTTACTGCTTCTGATCTAGAGGCATTTGCTACATTGCTTTCCCAACAAATAGCATTTGCTAAGGAGTTAACAGCTGTTTTCGATGATTTAATAGAGTTTCTGATTGACATGGGATATGATGATGTCGGGGTGAGAGAAACTAATTTAATTAGCTATGGTGCCTATGAAGATCCACATGTCTATGATGCAAAATATGAGAATATGAGCAAATGGGGAGTAAAGCGAAGTGTCTCTCCTGGAATTATAATAAACGGTGAATTGTTGTCTACTGATTTAATTGAAATAAATCTTGGAGTTAGAGAATACGTCACACATTCCTATTACGATGAATGGAAGGAAAAAGATCTATATAAAGACCCCTTGGGCAATGAGTTAGCATTGGAGCATCCATGGAATAAGGAGACTAAACCAAAGCCAGGTACCCCCAAGAATTGGGATGGAAAGTATTCTTGGACTACTGCTACAAGATGGTATGATTGGAAGAATAGAGCTAATGGAGGTCTCAATGTTGTGGAGGCAGGTCCAATTGCAAGATTGTGGGCAACTGCTAAAGCCAAATTAATTTCTGAAGCAACTGGTGTTAGCCTGAAGTTTACTCTTCCTAGCGCTAATGTGCTTGGATTTAGAGTAAAGGAAGAATTAACTTTGGAATGGAAGATTCCTGAAAAAGTTAATGCCATTGAAAGAATTAGGGCAAGAGCTTATTATCATGCATATTCAGCGTATGTGGCTTATAATCTATTGTTACAAGCTCTTGAAATGGTTAAAAAGGGTGAAGTTAATGTTTGGAATCCTTACAAGAGACCTAAGGAGGGTATTGGTGTCGGATTAATTGAAGCTATGAGGGGTGCTTTAGGTCATTGGTGTGTAATGAAAAATGGAAGAATACATCGATATCAAGTTATAACTCCATCTACATGGAATGCTTCGCCAAGAGATTTAAACGGTAATCCAGGTCCCTATGAGAAGGCAATAATAGATTCGCCAGTAACTGAACCTGCTGTAAGTGAGTTAGATGGAATAGATGTTGTACGTGTGGTTAGAAGTTTTGATCCATGTCTAGCGTGCAGTGTTCATGTTTTCTATGGGGCTGGCGAAATAATAAGAGAAGTATCGCCTTTCATAAACATTCCTAAGTAATTTCATTTTCTATTATTTCCAGTACAATTTCAACGGTTTTTTTGACTGCTTTTTCAACTTCCTCACTCATTTTGATTCCATCAGATAAGTTCTTTGGTTGACAGCCTACAATGATAACTTTTTGAGGGAGCATGTTAAGTGTTTTCGCCATAGCTAATAATTTTTGAAGATTTATTTCATGTAAACTAATTTCCATAAATTTTTCTATTTTCTCAATATTTGGTTTAATTATGAATATTTCTCCTGCTTTTCTTCTCATGTCGATGGCATCTATAAAGATCACAG